>CADEEN010000421.1 GCA_902826345.1 uncultured Burkholderiales bacterium
CACCTTGACGTGGATCGGCATGTACGCGTGCTCCTTGCCGCACAGCTCGGCGCACTGGCCATAGAAGTCGCCCGTCTTCTCGGCGCGGAACCAGGTGTCGCGCACGAAGCCGGGAATCGCGTCCTGCTTGACGCCGAAGGCCGGCACCATCCAGGCATGGATGACGTCGTTGGCGGTGGTGATGATGCGGATCTTCTTGCCCACCGGCACCACCAGCGGGTTGTCCACCTTGAGCAGGTAGTCGTCGGTGGACGGTGGCTTGCCGCTGCTGCTCATCTCGCGGTGCGAGACGTCGAGCGTGGAGTAGAAGCCGATGCCCTCGCCCTCGCCCTTCAGGTAGTCGTAACCCCACTTCCACTGGTAGCCGGTGGCCTTGATCGTGATGTCGGCGTTGGTCGTGTCCTTCATCGCCACCACGGTCTTGGTGGCAGGCAGCGCCATCGCGATGACGATGAAGAACGGCACGATCGTCCACGCGATTTCCACGGCCACGCTCTCGTGGAAGTTGGCCGCCTTGGCGCCCTTGCTCTTGCGGTGCTTCAGGATCGAATAGAACATGAAGCCGAAGACGCCGATGAAGATCACGATGCAGATGATCATGATGTAGTTGTGCAACCACTGGATCTCACCGGCCAGCTTGGTCACCGGCGGGTGCAGATCGAGCTGGTTGACAGCCGGGCCGCCCGGCAGGTTACCGACCGCCAGCGCGGCGCTGGCGGCCGTGGCGGCCAACAGGGCAGCGCTGCATGGCGCTGCAAGACGGGTGAGCTTCTTCAGGCCGATCATCGTGGTCTCTTCGTTCCGGTTTCTTCGTGGATGTCGTTGTTGTTGGCCGCGGGCCGGCTGTGCGCGCGCAACGCGGCACGCAGCTCCTGCGCCAGGCCTCGACGCAACTCGGGCCGCAGGTAGCGGCCGATGCGCACCGTGTGGCCATCACCGGCCACTTCGATCAAGGAGCGGTCGCTGGACAGCGGTTCGACGCGCACCCAGGCCGCACGAAAATCGGTGCGCGCCGTCTGCGGGCCGTGCTGATGTTCGACGCGCAGCGCCTCGCCCATCAAGGTGATGCACTCCTGATCGGTGGCATGGCGCGCATAGATCAGCAGCGCCGCGCCGACCAGCAGCAACTCAACGCCGGCAAAGGCCAGCACCGGCGACGCGCCGGCCCAGGTGAAGCCGAGCGCGATGGTCAGCGACACCGCGCACAGCGAAACATAAACCGCGAACAGTTGCTTGGGCGTGATCGAACAATTGCGCTTCAACAACCATTCGACGCGCGGTGCGCCATCGCCCTCCACCGCCCTGCCGAAGCGCCACGCCGATGGTGCTGCGCCGGGCGCACGACGCCAATGAGCGGGAGCGGTGGTGGTGTTCATCGAGACGGTGTGGATGCAACGCGCCGACCGACGCGAAACAGTCGCGGATTCTAGCCGAGCGATGCGTCGTTTCGGCCCGTGCGCGCCATGCGTTGCAAGTCGGCCGCGGACAGGCGCGTCTCGCCGGCCACCGCCACACGCGGCGGCGGGTTGAAGGCGTGGCCATAGACGATCTCGAACTCGAGGGCGATGCGGCCGTCGCCTCTCTCTTGATCCTGCGCGCGAGCGGCGAGTGCGGCGTCGAGCCGCGCACGCCAGCGCGGCGTGCGCAAACCCGCGTAGCGCGCAGGGTCGGCGTTGAGGCCGAGGCCGCGCAGTTCGGCGCGCAACGCGGCGGGCGTGGCCCAGGTCAGGCGCAGCATCTCCTGGTCCATCACCGGGTCGGCGAAACCGGCGCGCACCAGCATGTCGCCGAGGTCGTGCATGTCGACGAAGGGCGCATGCGCCACGCCCCAACCGGCGTCGCGGTAAGTCTGGCGCAAGGTTCTGAGCGTGTCCGGGCCGAGTGTCGAGAACATCACGAAGCCCTCCATCGACAAAGCCCGGCGCCACTGCGCCAACAGCGCTGCCGGGTCGGCCACCGCGTGCAGCATCATGTTGGCCCACAGCAACTGCGCTTGGCCCTCGGGCACCTCGTTCTCCGCAACGACCTCGTCGGCGCGCCAGCGCTGCGCGGACCACCACGGCTCCTGCGCCTTTGGCTGTTGCATGACCGCCACCGGTTCGACACGAAGCTGCCGCGCCTTCGGGTACGCCGCGCGCAAGAGCCCGCGGCTGGCGCCGCTGCGCGACCACCAATCGATCACCACGCTCGGCACGCGCTTCATGATCTGCAGCCGCTCGGCCATGCGGCGCGCGACTTCGCCGTGCAGCCACGGCGGCTCGGGGACAAGCGCCTGGCGCTGCTGCCAGCGCAGCAGTGCAGCGCGGTCGATCGCTCGCGCGGTGGAATCCTGGTTCATCTGCGCACGTTGTCGAAGCGATCCTTGTCCATGGCAAGCTCCTTGCCGTGAGAGCAGTGTTCGATCTTCCCACGCAATGCGCCGTCTGCCGCGGCTGGAGCGCGCGGCGCGTCTGCGCCGATTGCGTGCAGCGCCATGCGGCGTTCAAGCGGCGTTGCGTGGGCTGCGCCATTAGCGTCGCGCCCGGCGTGCAGCGCTGCGGCGCCTGCATCACCGCGCCGCTGCCGTTCGCTCTCGCCGTGGCTGCGGTGGACTACGGTTTTCCGTGGAGCGGGCTCGTTGCCGCGCTGAAGTTCCACGCCGCGCTCGATCTCTGCGACGGGCTGGCGCAGTTGTTAGCCGACGCTGTGCGCCACAGCGTGGTGCCTTTGCCGCCACTCGTGCTGCCGGTGCCGCTCGGCGCCGATCGCCAGGCCGAGCGCGGCATGAACCAGTCGTGGGAATTGGCGCGTCGCGTCGCTACGCGGCTGCAACTGCGCTCGCAGGCGTCGCTGCTGACGCGCCGCGTCGAAACGCCGCACCTGGCCGATCTGCCGCGCGACGAACGCGCGCGTGCGATCCGCGGCGCTTTTGGATTGGCTCCCGGTGCGACGGCAACGCTGCGCGGCACGCACGTGGCGCTGGTCGATGACGTGATGACGACCGGCGCCACCGCTGCTGAAGCCGCACGCGCGCTGCTGGCCGGCGGCGCAGCCTCGGTTCATCTCTGGGTCGTTGCCCGCACACCATGATGTTCAACATCGTCCTCGTCCACCCCGAGATCCCGCCCAACACCGGCAACGTGATCCGCCTGGCGGCCAACACCGGCTGCACCTTGCACCTGATCGAGCCGCTCGGATTTTCGATGGACGACAAACAACTGCAACGCGCCGGCCTCGACTACCACGAGCACGCGGCCGTGCAGCGGCACGCATCTTGGACCGCGTTCGTGGAAAAAGTGCAGCCCGAAGCGCAGCGCTTGTTCGCGTTCACGACGCGCGGCAGCCGTCCATTTGCCGACGTCGCTTGGCAAGCCGGCGACTGGCTCGTCTTCGGCAGCGAAACCGCGGGCCTGCCGCCACTGCTGCGTGACAGCTTCGACAACACTCAGCGCGTGCGCCTGCCGATGCGCGCCGGCCAGCGCAGCCTGAATCTGAGCAATGCGGTAGCGGTGGCGGTGTTCGAGGCGTGGCGGCAGTGCGGCTACGCGGGCGGCTCGTAGCTACATTTCGCTGCGCGCATCGCGGCTCATCAGCAAGCGCATCCCGTCGACGGCGTGGAGCGATCCGTCGAGCACCGCCGCCACGCACTGCGTGATCGGCATCTCGACGCCCAGCGCCTGCGCGCGTTGCAGCACGACCGGCGCGCTGTACACGCCTTCGGCCACATGCCCGAGTTCTGCCAGCACACGCGGCAGCGGTTGCCCTTGCGCCAGCCGCAGGCCGACCTTGCGGTTGCGCGACAGGTCGCCGGTGGCGGTGAGCACCAGGTCACCCAGGCCCGAC
>CADEEN010000422.1 GCA_902826345.1 uncultured Burkholderiales bacterium
GGGGCTCTTCTCCTTTCTGCGATGACGCCAGGCCGCCGTTGCAGAGAAGAAACGGGCGGCGCGCCGCGCCCGCCCGTAAGCCGCGTCCGCGAAGGGTACGTTGGTCTTCGGGTATCGGCCCACTGGGTGCGGCTGACGTTGCGTTGTCAAGCGTCAGCGACGCGACACTGAGCAGACCGTGACCTCGCTTCGAAAGACTCGGCCAGCCACCGATTCTGCGGCTTGTCTCGGAGCCTTGCAGCCTGTGCCGGCGTTCTGCCGCCGCGTCGTACAGCGGTGGCGGCCGCCCTGCGGGAAGCCCATGATCCCTGCTTCGCAGGCCCTGGCCGGCACCAACGACAAACCGATGCTTCTGCGGATCAAGCTACGCAACGACTCTGCTCAACTGCGCGACGGGTGGAAAAGCGCTCTCTTCCTGCTGGCTTGCCTGGCCTGCTTCGTGCTGGTTGGGCTCACCGGCCGAAGTTTGCCCCCGGCCATCAAAGCCTACGCGCCCAACGCCGTCCTGATCGCCACTCTGGGATGTCTGCTGACGTTCGTGGCCGTGCGCCTGGAAGGGGCCAGCCTCGCCAGCGTCGGGCTGCGCCTGGATGGGCATTTCTTGCGGCAGTTCGGGGTCGGGGTGGTGGGGGGCGGGCTTTTGGTTGCCGCCAGCGCCGGCTTGGTGTGCGGCCTGGCAGGCCTGACATTGGTGCCCGTCGAGGCAGCGGCTCTTGTGCTTCAACTCAAGCTCCTCGTCATGGTGCTGGGCGGCGCGCTGTTCGAGGAATTGCTGTTCAGAGGCTATGCCTTTCAGCGAGCGGTGCGCGCCATGGGGCGATGGCGCGCCATGGCGGCGTTTGGTCTGTTGTTCAGCCTGGCCCACCTGCCTGGTGGCGCCGAACTGGACACGTCCATGCTGCTCATCGCGGTGGCGGGTCTGTTCCTTGACTGCGTGATCCAGAGCTTGATCCTGCTGAGGACGGGTTCCCTGGCACTGCCCATCGGCCTGCACTTCGCCTGGAACTGGCTGCAACAGGCGCTGGGCTTTGGTGTCAGCGGCACAACGTCGATCCCAGGCTGGTTCCGCCCCGAGTTGGGCGGCCATCCCGGTTGGCTGACCGGCGGGGCGTACGGGCTGGAAGCTTCGATGCCGGCTTTGGTGGTGCAGGTGGGGCTGCTGGTTTGGCTGTTGCGAACTGCACCATCCGCGCCGGTTCTGGCGGAGCAGCCACCAGTTCGGGCTTGAGCGGAGAACGGGCGCCGGATCCGTGATCGAAGCGCGCCACCTCAGCCGGTTGGCCCTGCATCGCCGGAGCGCGGGCGAACGTGCATGGCCAATGCCCGCCGACGCGCTTGCATGGCGAGGCGGCGATCGCAGGCCCGCCATCGACGTCCATCAGAGTCGCGCTGGCGCGCCGATTGCGCGGCGACTCTTGGAACTCTGATGCAAAGCGATGGCTGACGGTGCGGCACTAGCGCAAGATGGCGGCGAACGGCTGGTTTGCCGCTCGGGTTCCAACGACCGTTGATGGCCGAATGCGCGCAATGAACGATCGCTAAGTGCCCACGGCTTCTTGCGTCGCTCGGCAGAACGCGGTGCTTCCGAACTCAGATGCGCACGCTCGGCCTTCGTAGCTGCTCAGTGGTAGTCGTCTTCCCGCTGATGCCGGATCGCGGAAACCGCGATCTCGTGCTCGCTGATGATCTCGAACAGCGCAACGTAGCCGGAGCCGCCGAACGGAATGATCAGTTCTCGCTCGAGCGAATTGCTACCTGCCTTGCGGCACGTGTAGGGGTTGGTCTCGATGACCTGCAGCTCGCGGCGGATCGCTTCGACGGCTCGAACCGGCAGATCGTAGTCGCCGTGCTTCGATGCCAACTCGACAAGAAACTCTTCGAGCCGTTCCAGATCCTCCAGCGCCTCGCGGGTCAGGCGAACCGAGTAGCTCACCGTGAACTACCGACCTTTCCATTGGCCTTGCGTTGCTCGCGCATGCGCGTTTCCAGTCGCTGCTGCATGGCCGCGAGGACTTGGTTGGCGTCGTAGAACTCCCCGGTGCGCCTGGCCTTCGCCAGCGAAGCCCGACCACGGGCGAGGAATTCCTCTTGCGCCTTGCGGCGCCGGGCAGCCTCCAGGGCAGCCGTCTCGACAAACTCGGACAGGCTCTCGCCTGCGCGGAGGGCAGACTCGATCTCCAGGCGAACGGACGCCTCGACCCGAACCGGAGGCAGTTGTGCGGATTTCATGCGATCAGTGTAACGCATTTGCTATGCGCCGCGCCCGCGAATCGACACCCTGAACGATCGCTTCGGACTGCCGTGCGTCTGCACGTTTCCAAGCAGAGTCGTGCGTCGTGTCCGCGGAGCTGACGCCCAACCTGCGCTCTCGACCCCAAGGCGACGGCCGACTCGTCCAAGAGCAGATGCTCAGCGATTACGGCGACCCATACATTTCGCTCGTCTACGCTGAACGTGCGCCAATGCAGTTGATGCGCGATCGGCGGCCGACACGGCCGAAGCGCCTCGCGTCGTACAGTCGCTTTGCCCCGATCCCATGTCTTGAAACCGTGGAACTCGTAGAACGACAGGTCGAACTGAACAGACTGCGCCTGGCACTGCAGGCCACAAGCGAGCACGGCCGGGTCGTGCTGGTTGCCGGCGAGGCCGGTATTGGCAAGACTAGCCTGCTGCGAGCTCTGGCAGCGACCCATGATGCTGTGTGGTGGGGAGCTTGTGACGCACTGCAAACGCCGCATCCGCTTGCTCCGCTCCTCGACATTGCCCGCGATACGCAAGTGCGTTTCGCCACTGCACTGGCAGGCCCGCGAGCGGCGCTGTTCGAGGCGGTGTTGGACGAGTTGCGCGGTGCGGCAACGCCGGTCTTGATGGTGATCGAAGATGCGCATTGGGCCGACGACGCAACGCTCGATCTGGTGAAGTTTCTCGGCCGACGGATCGAGCGCACGAAAGCCCTGCTCGCGGTGAGCTTTCGCGACGACGAGGTGAGCGCCTCGCATCCGCTGCGCCGCGTCATCGGCGAGCTGCCACCAGAGGCCGTGACGCGGCTCGCTCTGCAGCGGCTGTCGCCAGCAGCCGTGATGGCATTGGCGCAGCGCGCCGGCCGCTCCGCCGCCGGCCTGCATACAGCGACGCAGGGCAATCCGTTCTTCGTCACCGAGGTGCTGCGCCAGCAGCCCGCTGGCCAGGTGCCGCCCACCGTGCAGGCACTCGTGCTCGCGCGCTTTGCGCGCCTGCCAGCGGCGGCGCAGGCCGTCGCGCGGCTGGCTTCGATCGTGCCGGCGCGCATCGAGCGTTGGCTGGTCGAGGCCCTGATCGCGCCGACGCTCGCCGATATCGAGGCCGCCGTCGACTGTGGCCTGCTGATCGCCGACGCCACGACTCTGGCCTATCGCCATGAGTTGGCGCGCGAGGCGATTGAGTCGTCGCTATCGCCGGCCGTCGCTCAATCGCTACACGCGCAGACGCTCGCTGCACTGTCATGTGCGCCAGCGTGGGCCTCGCCGTCGCCGGCCCGGCTCGTGCATCACGCTGCGCACGCGCAGGACAGCGCGGCCGTGCGCCGCCTCGCACCGCTGGCGGCCGAGCAGGCACAGCAGCGCGGCGCGCACCGCGCCGCCGCGGCGCAATGGCGCCTGGCGCTCGCGCATGAAGGCAGCCCGCCGTCGCCGGAGCACACCCGATGGCTCGAGGCTTACGCTACCGAATGCCAACTCACCGACCAGCTCGACGCAGCGATCGATGCACGCGAGCGCCTGCGCGCGCTGTACCGGGCGCGCGGCCAGTCGCTCGAAGAGGCGGACAACGACAGC
>CADEEN010000423.1 GCA_902826345.1 uncultured Burkholderiales bacterium
GTCGGGGCGGCTGGCGGTGGTGCTCGAGCAGAACGCGCAGTCGCTGACGACGCCGGTGGTCAAGGTCTTTTTCTCGACGCAGTCCAACTTGCCGATCGAGGCGCGGCGTCTGGACCTGGCGAAGAGCAACGACCGCATCACGGGCCGCGAGTCGCGCACGGACTGGAACTTTCCGCAGCTCGAAGCGTTGTGGAGCGGCGCGCACGCACGCTGATCGCGCCGCCGTTCTTGGGCGACACTTGCGGTCATGAGCCCGCCCACATCGCCGTTGACCGATCCGCGCGCCTTCCTGCGTTCGCTCTACAACGCCGCCGTCGCGCGTGCGCAGCCGGAGGTGGTGATGCGCGAGTTCCTGCCGTCGCCACCCGACCCGAAGAGAGGAAGGACGATCGCCATCGGCGGCGGCAAGGCCAGCGGCGCGATGACCGCGGCGCTCGACGCGCTGTGGCCGGCCGAGGCGCCGCTCGGCGGCGTGGTGCTGACGCGCTACGACCATGTGCCGCTGTCGTACCGCCAGCGGCGCGGACGTATCGACCTGCGCGAGGCCGCGCACCCGGTGCCCGACAACGCAGGGCGGCAGGGCGCGATCGACATGCTGGCCGCGGTGCGTGGTTTGACGCCGGACGATCTCGTCATCGCGCTGATCTCCGGCGGCGGCTCGGCGCTATTGTCGGTGCCGGCGCCGGGGCTGTCGTTCGAAGACAAGCAGCAGATCAACCGCGACTTGCTGGCCAGCGGCGCGTCGATCGACCAGATGAACTGCGTGCGCAAGCACCTGTCGGCCATCAAGGGCGGGCGCCTGGCGGCGGCGTGTGCGCCGGCGCGCGTGCACACGCTGCTGATCTCCGACGTGCCGGGCGACGTGCCCGATGTCATCGCCAGCGGACCAACGCTGCCCGACCCGACGACCTGCGCCGAGGCACTGGCGATTCTCGAACGCTTGCAGATCGCGCTGCCCCCCGCCGCGCGCGCGGGCCTGGACAGCGGCGCCTACGAGTCGCCGAAGCCCGGTGACGCGTGCTTCGCGCGCAACACGCTGCAGATGATGGCCACGCCGCAGATGAGCCTCGAGGCGGCGGCGGCGCTGGCGCGGCAGGCCGGCATCGAGGCGCACATCTTGAGCGACGAGATCGAAGGCGAGTCGCGCGTCGTCGGCCAGGTGCATGCGGCGCTGGCGCGGCAGGTGGCGCGGCGCGAGGCGCCGTTTCGCAAGCCCTGCGTCATCCTGTCCGGCGGCGAGACCACGGTCACCGTCAAGAGCAAAGGCGGCCGCGGCGGCCGGGCCACCGAGTTCCTGCTCGGCTGCGTGCTGGCGCTGCAAGGCGAGGCCGGCGTCTTCGTGCTGGCGGCGGACACCGACGGCATCGACGGCATCGAAGACAACGCGGGCGCGATGATCGCGCCCGACACCTTGGCCCGCGCGGCAGCGCTCGGCCTGTCGGCCCGTGCGCGGCTCGACGCCAACGACGCCTACAACTTTTTTTCGCCGCTCGGCGACCTGGTCGTCACCGGTCCGACGTTCACCAACGTCAACGACTTTCGCGCGCTGTTGATCACATGATCCGGCGCATGCTGGTCTGCTTCATTGCGCTGCTGTCGTCGGCCGCGCCGGCCGTCGCGCAGACCTACCGCTGCGAGGCGGGTGGCCGGGTCACGTTCCAGCAGCAGCCGTGCAGCGACGGCAAGCGCGTGGCCGGCAGCGCGTCCACGGATGCCGGCGCGCCGGCGTTGCGTGGCGCGGCGTTGTGCGAATCGCATGCGCGCAGCGCCTCGGTGTTCCCCGACCCGCTGGACTTGCGCATCGCCTCGGTGCGCTATCTCGGCGCGAAGGCTTGGCGCGTGCACAGCGAGCTGATTGCCGCGCGCAGCTACGGCCTGTCCATCAACCCGCGCAACCGCCAGGGCGGCTACGACGGCGAGAGCCTGTTCGAGTGCCTGCTGAGCGAAGACGAAGCGCGCGTGCTGCATTTCGGCGCCGGGCCGGTGCCGGCGGCCAAGACCGAGTAGAGCGCAAGCCCGCAGAGGGCGCGTGTCCTTTCAAGCGACCGCCGCGGATCCGGCCCTGCCGGGCCGCCAGCGGTGCCCCCCCCGAGGGGGCAGCGGCGTCAGCCGCTCCGGGGGTGGGCCATTCAGTTCGGTCGCCAGGCGTCGCTGGCAAGGCCCGGCACGCTGACGCGGCAGACGATGCCTTTGGGCTCCCGCTCGCGCCAGGCCACGTCGCCGCCGAGCTGCTTGACGCGCTTGCGCACACCACCCAGACCGAGGCCGTGCGACCAGCCCTGCGGCTGGCGGCCGACGCCGTCGTCGCTGACCGCCAGCGTCAACGTGCCGCGCTCGAACGCAATCTCGACCTGCAAGTGCGTGGCCTGCGCATGGGCAATCACGTTGCTGACCAGCTCACGCAGCACACGCGTCAGCGCCGACCATTGCACGACGCTGAGATCGAAGTCGTGATCGCAGCTGAAGGACCACGCCAACTCGCCGCCGGCGTCGGACATGCGCTGCGTGATGTCGGCCTTCCACTCGGCCACCGCGTGCGTCAGCGGGTGGTTCGGCGCGGCCAAGCCGCGCGTCAGCGTCTTCAGATCCTTCAGCGTGTGGCGGACGTAGTCTTCCATCTCCGGCGTGGTGGACTTGTACATCAGCGTCAGCAGACGCGCGCCGATGTCGTCGTGCAGGTCCTGCGCGATGCGCGCGCGCTCCTCCATGCGGCCATGTTCGACGGCCTGGTCGAAGGCGACGGCGCGTGCGATCAGGTCGACCACGCGGTCGGTGAGGCGCGCATCCTCTTCGGTGAACATGCGCCGGCCGCGGTCGGCGAAGCCGAGCACGATGGCGCCCGGCACGCCAGCGTCGGTGGCGCGCAGGTCGGGCACCGGCACGACGAGTTGCGTGCCGTCGCTGAGCACCTGCGAGCGCTGCGTGCGCCGCGCGGCGATGCGCGCCTCGATCGGGTCGAACAGCTCGCGCATCAGCCGGCGCAGCTGTTCGGCGGCGCTTTGCGGCTGCAATTGCACCTCGCGCGCCATGCGGTACACATGCTCGAACATGCGCTCGGTGGAAATGCGCTTGCGCGTGATCAGTTGCGTCAGCAGCCACTGCCGCGCCGCGGCGTAGACCGCCAGCGAGATGAAGAGGGCCAGCGTCAACGAGGCGAAGCTGCCGAGCGAGAACACGGCGACGAACAGCAGGTCGAGCGCCGTGGCCACGGTGCTGACGCCGGCCACCAGCGAGAACTCGCGCATCAACTGCTGCGTGCGCGACAGAAACGGCAGCATCAGCAGCATCACCGCGAGAAAGACGACCCACATCGTCGAGCCGAGGATCGGCGCCTGGCCGCGCGGATCGATGCCGGCGCCGAGCCCGGCGACGGCGACCGTGAGCAGCAGCAAGGTGAAAAAACCGAGCAGCGAGAAGCGCCGCAACTGCACCGCCAGCGGATGCGGCTCGCGCCGCTGCATCCACACCAGTTGCGCCACCGCGACCAGGCTGGCGGCGAGCAGCGCACCCTGCGTCCACCACCACGACGAGGGCTCGCGCGCGAGCACGGCGATGGCCAGCACGCCGGCGAGCAGCGCCCACACCAGCGCAGAGCGGCGTGTGGCCTGCGGCAGGCGGCGCGGGTGCAGGTTGGCCACATGCACCAGCGCGCCGGCGGTCAGCAGGTCGAACAGCGTGCGCGCGTCGTGCTCCCCGCGCATGAAGCCCTCGCTCCAGCCGATCGCCGGCGCCGACGTCACCGCCAGGAACATCAGGTTGCCGGCCTGCGCAAAAGCCATCAACGTGTACAGCGTGTTGCGCCGCCCGGGCC
>CADEEN010000424.1 GCA_902826345.1 uncultured Burkholderiales bacterium
CGAGTCGGTCTTGTTGATGTGCTGGCCGCCGGCGCCGCTGGCGCGGAAGGTGTCGATGCGCAGGTCGGCCGGGTTGATCTCGATTTCGATCGAGTCGTCGACCTCTGGGTAGACGAACAGGCTGGCGAAGCTGGTGTGGCGTCCGCCGGCTGAGTCAAACGGGCTCTTGCGCACGAGGCGGTGCACGCCGGTTTCGGTGCGCAGGTGGCCGAAGGCGTAGTCGCCCTCGACCTTGACCGTCGCGCTGCGGATGCCGGCGACGTCGCCTTCGGTTTCTTCCAGCACCTCGGCTTTGAAGCCTTTGCGCTCGCAGTACTTGAGGTATTGACGCAAGAGCATCGCCGCCCAATCGCAGGCTTCGGTGCCGCCGGCGCCGGCCTGGATGTCGATGAAGCAGTTCAGCGGATCGGCCGGGTTGTTGAACATGCGGCGGAACTCGAGTTGCTCGACCGTCTCGCCGAGCTTGGCCGCTTCAGCCTCGATCGTCGCCAGCGCCGGCAAATCGTCGTCGTCCTTCGACAACTCGAACAACTCGCTGTTGTCCGACAGGTTCGACGCCAGGTGATCGATCGTCTCGACCACCGTTTCCAGCAATTTCTTCTCGCGCCCCAACTCCTGCGCGCGCTTCGGCTCGTTCCAGACGTTCGGGTTCTCGAGCGCGGCGTTGACTTCGTTCAGACGCAGTGCTTTGCGCTCGTAGTCAAAGATACCCCCGAAGCGCTTCGGTGCGCGCGGCGAGGTCCGTCAGCAGCGTGCCGATCTGGTTGATGCGTTCGATGTCCATGACGAGCGAGCCTGACTTTTTTGAAGCGATGGATTGTCTCACGCAGGTCACTTTCGAGGGTTAGTCCGCAGGGGGTTTGCCAGTGACCGTAAGCGTTTGTCAGAAAGCCGTAAGCGCTGGCGAACCACAGTACGCCCATGGCACTCCGGGCGAGTGCGTTCCTGCCATTGGCGATGCTGGTCTTCCTCAATCTGGTTCAGCTGATTCTGTACATCCCGCTGCTGGCGCTGGCCGGGCAGGGTGCGTTGTACGTCTTGGCCGGGCACAAGCGCGACAGCAATTTCTTCTACCGCTTGCTGCAACTGCTGTCCAAGCCGTTCACGCTGGTCGTGCGCAAGCTGACGCCCAAGCTCGTGGCCGACGCGCATGTGCCGGTCGTCACTTTCTTTCTCGTGCTGATCGCCTATTTCGTCGTCACCTTCGAGCGTATCGACCTGTGCATGCGCATCGGCCTGGAGCACTGCCGATGAACATCGCGTACCAGTGGTTGAAGGTCCGCGCGATGACGTGGCTGGTGTTCGGCCGTGCGCGGCAGGCCGAGGCTGTGTTCGACGAGATGCTGCGCCGCTGGCCCGGTGACGCGTATGCGCTGGCCAGCCGCTCGCATGTGCGCGCGCAGGCCGGCCGCCGCGACGAGGCGATCGCCGATCAGCAGGCGCTGATCGCGGCCCATCCGGATCGCAGCGCCGCCGACTGGTTCAACCTCGCCTACCTGTTCGAAGAGGCCGGCCGCCTGGACGAAGCCGAGTCGGCGTTCCGCCGCGCCATTGCGCAGGACGCCAAGCTCGACCGCGCTTGGTACGGCCTCGGTCTGGTGTTGATCCGCTTGCAGCGCCCGGATGAAGCCGTGGCCGCGCTGAAACAGAACACGAAGCTGCAACCGATGAGCCCGTACGGCTGGTACCAGCTGGCGCGTGTGCAGTTCGACCGGCGCGAGCCGGAAGAAGCCAGAAAGATCATTCGCCACCTGAAGGGCTTCGAGCCCAAGGTGGCAGCGCAGCTGGAGCGGGAAACCGGCCTGGTGGCGTGAGACGGGTTGAGTGCGTGAGAGGGCCGGGCTGATCCCGGAGGCAAAAACTGTTGGAGGCAAGACGATGAGACAAATCTCGGAGAACCACCGCCAGTACTGGAACAAGAACTTGCGGATCACCGCAATCCTCTTGGCCATCTGGTTCGTGGTGACGTTCGTCGTGGGCTATTTCGCCCGCGACCTCAATTTCAACTTCTTCGGCTGGCCCTTCAGTTTCTGGGTCGGTGCGCAGGGGGCGTTGGTGGTGTACTGCGTGATCATCTGGTACTACGCCCACTACATGAACAAGCTCGACATCGAGCACAACGTCCACGAGGAGGACTGACATGGCTGGCATGTTCGAACACGGCGCGAGCAACGACAAAGCGTCGACCGCGTCGTTCAAATCGCAACTGAACAAGGTTTACGGTTGGTATGCCGGCGGCTTCATCGGCTTCGTCATCGTGCTGGCGGTGCTGGAGCAGATGGGCCTGCCGAGAAACTGGATCGGCTTCATCTTCCTGCTGGCCACGGTGGGCCTGTATGCAGGCATCGGCATCATGAGCCGCACCACGGACGCCGCGGAGTACTACGTTGCCGGGCGCCGCGTCCCCGCGGTCTACAACGGCATGGCCACCGGCGCCGACTGGATGAGCGCAGCGTCGTTCATCGGCATGGCCGGCACGCTCTACCTCACCGGCTACGGCGGCCTGGCCTTCATCATGGGCTGGACCGGCGGCTACTGCCTGGTGGCGCTGTTCCTGGCGCCGTACATGCGCAAGTTCGGCCAGTTCACGATCCCCGACTTCCTCGGCGCGCGCTTCGAAGGCAACCTGCCGCGCTTCATCGGCATCGTCGCCGCGATCCTGTGCTCGTTCACCTACGTGGTGGCGCAGATCTACGGCGTCGGTCTGATCACCACGCGCCTGTCGGGTCTGGCCTTCGAGGTCGGCATCTTCGTCGGCCTGGGCGGCATCCTGGTGTGTTCGTTCCTCGGCGGCATGCGCGCCGTCACGTGGACGCAGGTGGCGCAGTACATCATCCTGATCATTGCCTACCTGACGCCGGTCATCTGGCTGGCGGTCAAGCAGACCGGCGTGCCGGTGCCGCAGGCGGTGTATGGCTATCAGCTCGAGAAGGTCACCGCGCTCGAGCAGAAGTTGAAGGCCGACCCGAAGGAATTGGAGGTCATCAACATCTTCAAGCAGCGCGCGGCCGAAGCCGACGCCAAGTTGAAGGACGTGCCGGCCGCGATGGCTGCCGATCTGGCAGCGGCGCAGAAGCGCGTCGACGACCTGAAGGCGGCCAATGGCCCTGTCGGCGATCTGCAAGCGGCAGAGCGTGCGCTGGCGGCATTGCCGAAGAGCCTCGAAGACGCGAAGAAGGCCTACACGGCAGCCAAGACCACCAACGCGGCGCGCGGTGTGCCGCTGGCCGGCATGCCGCCGCATGCGCAGGTCTTCGCTGGTGACCCGAACGGCGACGAGGCCGCCAAGAAGGCATTCGACCTGTCGCGGCGCAACTTCCTGGCGCTGGTCTTCTGCCTGATGGTCGGCACGGCGGCGTTGCCGCACATCCTGATGCGCTACTACACGACGCCGTCGGTGAAGGAAGCGCGGGATTCGGTGACCTGGAGCCTGTTCTTCATCTTCCTGCTGTACTTCACGGCGCCGGCTTTGGCGGTGCTGGTCAAGTACGAGATGTTGAGCGCGGTCGTCGGCACGTCGTTCGACAAGTTGCCGGAGTGGATCTCGGCCTGGTCGAAGGTCGATCCCGCACTGCTCTCGGTGGCCGACGTCAACAAGGACAACATCCTGCAGTTGGGCGAGATCCGCATCGGCGGCGACATCATCGTGCTGGCCACGCCGGCCATCGGTGGCTTGCCGTACGTGGTCTCGGGCATGGTGGCAGCGGGTGGCCTCGCGGCTGCCCTGTCCACGGCCGACGGCCTGCTGCTGACGATCGCCAACGCGCTGTCGCACGACCTGTACTACAAGATGATCGACCCGAACG
>CADEEN010000425.1 GCA_902826345.1 uncultured Burkholderiales bacterium
GGTGCTGCTGGCGGGGACAGAGGTTGCTTACGAGCCGTCGCACCTGATCGGCTATCTGGCGGCGCTGGGGTGTGCGCTGACCTGGGGGCTCTATTCCGTCCTCAGCCGGCGCTTCGGCGATGTGCCGACGGATGCGGTGGGCGGTTTCTGCGGCGCGGCGGCTTTGCTGGCGCTAATCTGTCACGCTCTGTTTGAGACCACGGTGTGGCCGGCCTCGACCGGGCAATGGCTGGCCGTTGTTATTCTCGGCATCGGGCCGGCCGGCGGCGCCTTCTTCCTATGGGATATCGGCGTGAAGCGCGGCGACATTCGTGCTCTGGGCGC
The DNA here is from genome assembly GCA_902826345.1 of uncultured Burkholderiales bacterium. Classification (GTDB taxonomy): domain Bacteria; phylum Pseudomonadota; class Gammaproteobacteria; order Burkholderiales; family Burkholderiaceae_C; genus CADEEN01. The sequence goes on from CADEEN010000425.1 coordinate 325, forward strand.
GCTCTCCTATGCAGCACCGGTGCTGTCGACCTTGCTGCTGGTGATCTTCGGCCGCGCCGAATTGAGCGTGGCGTTGATTGCCGCCTGCCTACTGGTCACGGCAGGCGCTGTGCTGGCGGCGCGCGATCTTTGGAGCAAACACTAGAGACAAAAAAGAACAGGGGCCGGTTTCCCGACCCCTGTCGCACTGACCTCAAATCCGACGTGTGGGGGCGTCAGATCCAGTAGGTCGGCACCTTGTAGTATTCGTCGACCTTGCGGCCGTAATCGGGCGTCCACGAGAATTCGCGCGTGCGGTCGTAGGACGGCGCGTTCTCCAGCACCTTCTTGTCGAGATTGACGACGTAGCCGTCGAGCTTGGTGTCGTAGTTCAGCGTCTGCCACGGCAGCGGGTGGTGCTTCTCGCCCATGCCCAGGAAGCCGCCGAACGACATGATGGCGTAGACCGCCTTGCCGCTGATCTTGTCGATCATCACGTCTTCGACGTTGCCCAGCTTCTCGCCGGACGGATTGTACACGTTGGTGCCGGTCACCTTCTCGGCGGCGATCAGGCTTCCGGACGTGTTCTTCTGCATCTCGGTCATCGATGTCTCCTCAGGATCCATGAAAATCGGGAAATCGACTGCAAGGCAGCGCGATCCGACATCGAGTGAACGGCGCAGGGAAGGTGCGCGTTCCCAACCAAATTAAATGCTTAGGCGGCGATAGCGCGGTATTGCGGGGATGCCTTAGCTCGGCTGCCAGCCGGGCGGCGCCATCTCGAAGCCGGAAAATTCGAAACCCGGCGCCACGGTGCATCCGGCCAGGGTGAAGGCGCCATGGCTTATGGCGCTTTGCCAGGCGCCGGCCGGCACGACCACCTGCGGTCGCGCGCCATGGTCCAGCGCGATGCCCAGACTGTGCGTGACGATGGCTTTGCCGTCATGGCTGATCGAGAGGTCGAGCGCGGCGCCGGCATGCCAGTGCCAGATCTCGTCGGCATCGACCTTATGCCAGTGCGAGCGCTCGCCCGCTTTCAGCAGATAGTAGATTGAAGTTACGGCAGAGCGCTTGCCGGCGCGCACGGCGCTGCGATGGATCTCGCGATACCAGCCGCCCTCGGGATGTTTCTGCAACCCGAGAGCGGCGATGACGGCATCGGCGTCCATCGTTTTCCGATCAGGCCGGGATGGTGGCCTGCATCGACTTGCGGCGGCTGAACTTGTCGTACCAGGCGGCGAGCTTGGGCCGGCCCTTGCGCCAGTTCATGTCGCCGAAACGGAAATCGAGGTAGCCCAGCGCGCAAGCCACGGTCACCTGGCCGATGGTCAGCCCGCCGGCCAGATCCTTGGCTTCCTTTTCGAGCTGGTCGAGCGCCTGGGCGAGCTTGCGCTTCTGCCCGTCGAGCCAGTCGGTCCAGCGCAGCTTCTCGGGCCGCATCGCGGTCTCGTAGCGCGCCAGCAGGGCGGCATCGAGAATGCCATCGCCGATCGCCTGCAGGCGCAGCGCCTTCCAGCGCCGCGCGCCCGATGCCGGGAACAGCTTGTCGCCGCGATGCTTGCTGTCGAGGTATTCGCAGATCACCGACGAGTCGTAGATCGGCGCGCCGTCGTGTACCAGGGTCGGCACGACGCCGTCGGGATTGATGCGCAGGTACTCGGGCTTGAGATTGTCGAATGCGAGCAGCTCGATCGTGTGATCGACCCACGCCAGGCGCTTCTCGGCCAGCACGATCCGCACGCGATAGGAGTGCACCGAATTCCATTCGTGCCAGAGCTCGATCATCGCGTGCCCGCTCACGGCGCCGAGACGTCGGTGGTCCGCCGCGTCATGAACAGCTCCATCGGCAATGGCGTGCCGATGCCGCGCTCGCGTGCGATATCGAGCACGCGTTTGCACACCGCGGCGAACTGGTTCCCCATACCACCGTTGTTGTTGTGGTACGTGATCTCGTCGGCGCGCGTGCGGCCGGGGGCGCGTCCGCCCACGACCTCGCCCAGCTCGGCAATCCGCTCCCAGGTGATGAGCCCGCGACGCAACGGCTCGGCGAGCTCGGGTTGATCGTCGAGTTCGATCTGCTCGCGCGAGTTCACGACGATGCGATCCGAACGACGCGCGCATTCGTCATCGAGTTCGCGCCGCGGATCGAAGCGGCTCGGCGAGAGCATGCCGACGATATGCATGCCGGGCGAGAGCCACTCGCCGAACAGGATCGGCCCGGCGGCGTTGGTGGCGCTGATCGCGATGTCGGCGCCGCGCACCGCCTCTTCCGCGGAATCGACGGCACGCGCATCCAGGTTGAATCGCTCGGCCATCGTTCGGGCGAAGCGCGCGCGATTCGCCTCGGTGGGCGAGTAGACGCGCAGCCGCCTGATCCCTGGCCGCACCGCGACCATCCCTTCGACCTGCGCCACCGCCTGCTTGCCCGAGCCGAGAATGCCGAGCGTTCGTGCGTCCTCGCGCGCCAGATGCCTGGCGGCGATGGCCGATGTGGCGCCGACGCGCAGCGCCGAAATCGCGTGATCGTGCACGATGCCGATCAGCTCATTCGTGTGCACATCCCACACCAGCACGAATCCGGACAGATCGCCGCGGAACTCCAGGCGCTCGTGACCATCGCGAACGGGCTTGGCAACGTGCGCGCAATCCACGCGCAACGCGCTCACGCCGTGCACCGGCACCGTGCCGGCGATCACGTTGAGCCACGACCAGCGTCGCTCGTCCTGCCCTTCCAGCAGCGAATGCGCGCGGCGGCGGGGAATGACGCTCGCACGGCCGGCACCGAGATCGCGATACGAATCCTCGATGAGCCCGATCGCCTCGGCCATCGAGACGAGTCCTGCGGCCTGCTGATTGGTGACAACGAGCGTGGTGTCGCGCATGATCGGGCCAAGCGAAATAACGATGTCGATGCTAACTGACGCCGCCTCGTGGAGAACATCATCTTGCACCAGCCCTTGCGCATCGCCCGATGGGGTATCGCCCTGCTCGCACTCGCACCTTCACTCGCGCTGGGGCAGGCGTGGCCGTCGCGTCCGATGACGTTGGTCGTGCCCTCCACCGCGGCGAGCACCCCCGACATCGTTGCGCGCCTGCTCGCGCAGAAGCTGAGCGAGCAGCTCGGCCAGCAGGTGGTCGCGGTGAACCGGCCCGGCGCGGGTGGCAACGTCGGCTCAGAGTCGGTCGCGCGCGCGCAGCCCGACGGCTATACGTTGCTGCTCGGCTCGATCGCCAACACCACCACCCCGCACATGATGTCGAAGCTCGGCTACAAGCTCGAGGAGTTGACGCCCGTGTCGAGCGTTGCCGCGGCGCCCGACATCCTGGTGGTGCATCCGAGCGTGCCCGCGCACAACGTCGGCGAGCTCGTGAACTGGGTCAAGTCGAAGACGGCCACGCCCGGCGCGATTGCCGGCCCGGGCAGCACGCCGCATCTGTCGATGGAACTGCTGCGCCGCAT
>CADEEN010000426.1 GCA_902826345.1 uncultured Burkholderiales bacterium
GGCGGCCGCTGACCAGGCAGGTCTCGCGGCCCCAGCGGCGGTAGAACATGTCGCGAAACGCCGCGTTGGCCGAGGTCAGCGGCCGCGGCGGCAGGTCGGGCATCGAGGTCAGGATCACGCGTCGATTTTCGCTCCGGCGTGGGCTTCAGAAAAACTTGTAGTTCAGCCCCGCGTAGTAGGTGCGGCCGCGCGGGTCCGCGTAGCCCGGGTCATAGCCCCCCTGGAAGCTGGTTTGGCCGCCGGCGTTGGAGTACGGCGGGTCCTTGTCGAACAGGTTGCGGATGCCGGCGCGCAGTTCGAGATCCTTGATGCCGCTGTAGCGCGCCTGCAGGTCCCACAACGCGTACGAGCTGACGCGCCGCGGCGGCGTGCCGGCCGTCGTCGCGGCCAGGTCGCGGTAGCCCTTCTGCCAGTTCTGGCTCAGCGTGACGCCCCACGGGCCGATGCCGTAGTCGATCGACGCATAGTGGCGCCAGCGCGGCACGACGCCGGCGGTGACGGTGTTGGCCTCGTCCACCTGCGGGTCGAACGTGCCGTCGGGGTTCTGCACGTCGTACTTCGAAAAATAGGTGCCGGCGAACGACGCGCTCAAGCGCCCGCCGGCCAGCGGCAGGTTGACCTTGACTTCGATGTCGACACCGCCGACCTTGATCTCGCCGAGGTTGAGGTTGGTCTGCGAGATCGATGTGATCGGCCCCGGCAGCGACGGGGTCGCCGGGTCGGCCGGGCCGCGCGTGACGAGGTCGCCGTAGCGCGCGAGGTCACCGAGGATGACGGCCGGCGCGATGCCGTTGCTGATGGTGTCTTCGACGTCGATGCGGAAGGCGTCGAGCGCGATCGTGAGTTGCGGCAGCGGCGACAGCACCACGCCGAGCGTCTTGTTGACCGACTTCTCCGGCGTCAGCGCCGTGTTGCCGCCGTCGATGGTGGCGAACTGCGTCGAGCAGTCGGTGCGCAGGCCGGTGACGGGGCAGCGGATCGGATCGGACGTGCCCGCCGCCGTGACGCCTGTTGTCTGCGGCAGGTACAGGTCCTGCAGGCTCGGTGCGCGAAAGCCCTTGCCGACAGCGGCGCGCAACACCACCTGCGGCAGCGGTTGCCAGCGCGCGCTGATCTTCGGCGTGGTGGCGTTGCCGACGCCCTCGTACTTGTCCCAGCGCACGGCGGCGTTGAACTCGAGGCCCTTCAACACCGGCATGTTCAGCTCGGTGAACAGCGCGGCGACGCGGCGTGAACGGTCGGTGAGGAGGAAGTTGCCGCCATAACCCGAGATGTCGCCGGTCTGGATCGCCGGCGCGGGGTCGAACAGGTAGTCCTCACGGCGGAACTCGGTGCCGAGCGCCAGGGCCATCGCGCCGCCGGCCAGCGGCATCAACTCGCGCGAGGCCTTGGCGGCGACGCTGGTGATCGACGAGTCGATCTCGAACGCATCGCCGGTGAAGTTGGTGGCGCGCAGCTCGGCCACCACGTCGGGCGTGTTGGGGCCGAAGAAGTTGACGCGGCCGCTGTTCAGGATCGGCAGGATCAACGAGTTCGCCGGGTAGCCGTCGTTGACCTGCTCGCGCACCTTGCTCTGGCTGTACAGCAGCGCGCCCTCCCAGTCCCAGCCGGCGGCCAGGCCGCGCGCGCCGAGCACGAGGCGTGGCGCCGACGAGATGTCGGTGATGTCGCGGTTGCCGGTTTGATTGGAGCGGTAGAACACCGCCAGCGGCGGCAGCGGGTCACCCGGGTTCTGCAGCGACTGCACCAGCGCCGTCGGGTAGAACGGTGTGCCCGGGCGCAGCAGGATCGTCGATACCGCGCTGCCCAGGCCATGCGGCGTGCCGGCCAACGCGCCGTACTCGGCGGGGTACAGCCCGTTCCACGGCGCGAGGTTGTTCAGCGGGTTGTTGGCCGGCAGCGGAAAGGCGAAGGAGAACGGCACCGGCTGGATCACCGTGCGCTGCTTGCTCTTCGTGAACGAGGCTTCGAAGAAGGCTTCGAGGTTGTTCGAGATGGCCCACTTGCCGGCGGCCATCACTGTCGCGCGCTCGACCTTCGGCAACAGCGTCACCAGCGGCGACGGGTCGAAGACGCAGAACGGGCCATCGACATCGGCGCCGCGGTTGAGCGCATACGGCGCCGGGCAGTCGGGCGCCGACGGGTTGCCGCCGAGCGTGGCGTCGGGCAGCAGCAGCACGTTGGCCGGAAAGGTGTGAAACGACGTCGGGTCGTTGCCGTTGGCGATGCTGTAGCCGACGCGCGCGAAGTCGCGGTCGCGGCCGAACAGCGCACCCTCCTTGACGAAAGTGCCCGACAGCATCAGGTTGAAACGGTCCTTGGCCAGGTCGCCGAAGCCGGCCGTCATGCTGATGCGCTGGTTGCTCGCGCCGCCGGCCTCGGTCTTTGCGCCGTCCGCCGCAATCTCGCCGCCGCGGTAGTCGGTGCGCAGGATGAAGTTGACGACGCCGGCCACGGCGTCGGAGCCGTAGATCGCCGAGGCGCCGTCCTTCAGCACCTCGACGCGGTCGATCGCCGCCAGCGGGATGCTGCTCACGTCCACCGACACCGAGTCGCCGGTGAAGCCGATGCCGTAGGGCGCGATGCGCCGGCCGTTGATCAGCACCAGCGTGCGGATCGACGTCAGGCCGCGCAGCGAGATCGACGAGATGCTGCCGGTCGTGGCGCCCGAGTTGGCGTTGCCCATCAGCGCACCCGAACTCGCCGCGGCGCTGATGGTCTGCATCAACTGCTCGACGTTGGTCGCACCGGACTTGCGGATGTCCTGGCGCGTCAGCACCTGCACCGGCAGCGCCGTCTCGGCGTCGATGCGCTTGATCGAAGAGCCGGTGATCTCGACGCGCTGCGTGTCCTGCGCCGCCACCGGCAGCGCAGCCAGCGCGAGCACGAGGGCATGGATGGCGCGCGCAATGGCGGTCGGGCGTGGGCAAGGCATGACGAACCTCCGCGATGGTTGTGAAAGAGCAATCTAGGAAGGAAGTTCGCCGTGACTTGAAGCGATGTATGGCAGGTTTGCGACCTGTCGGCACGCAAGCGTGCGATCGACGCACACGCCGCACGGTGTGTCGCAGCAGCGACCCGGCGCCGCACCCGTCACCGGCCAGTGCGCTGCGGGCCAACCCGCGGTGTCGCAGGGCCGCGACAGGAGGGGTCCTCGACCCCCGCCGCTATACTTTCGCTTTACCACCACGGCATGCGCGTTTGACCCTCGGCGCCGTGTCGCACGACATGACCAAGTTTGTCTTCGTCACCGGCGGTGTGGTGTCCTCGCTGGGCAAGGGCATCGCGTCGGCCTCGCTGGCCGCGATCCTGGAGTCGCGGGGCCTCAAAGTCACCCTCATCAAGCTCGATCCGTACCTGAACGTCGATCCGGGCACGATGAGCCCGTTTCAGCACGGCGAGGTTTTCGTCACCGACGACGGGGCGGAAACCGATCTCGATCTCGGCCACTACGAGCGCTTCATCACGACGCGCATGCGCCGCAGCAACAACTTCACCAGCGGCCAGATCTACAAGAGCGTGCTGGAGAAGGAGCGTCGTGGCGACTACCTCGGCAAGACGGTACAGGTGATTCCGCACGTCACCAACGAGATCAAGGAGCATGTGCTGCGCGGCGCCAATGCGCAGCCGGTGGACGTGGCCATCGTCGAGATCGGCGGCACGGTCGGCGACATCGAGTCCCTGCCCTTCCTCGAAGCCGTGCGCCAGATGAGCCTGAAGCTCGGCGCCACCAACTTCGCTTTCGTGCACCTGA
>CADEEN010000427.1 GCA_902826345.1 uncultured Burkholderiales bacterium
CGTTTTGGTCCTAACTGCTCGCAAAGCTGCGGACACTTCAGGCCGGGCTGGAGAAGCAAGGTCCAAAGTTTTCAGGGCGCACCCAGATCGTCGGTTGCCAACGGAGGGAGCGCCGCCAGCCGCTCGGGCAGCAATACCCACACTGCGCGCTTGTCGTCGTCGTCGAGCACGCTCCACAGCGCGATCTCGTCGAGCGTGCGTCCGCAGCCGACGCAGTGGCCGCTGGGCTCGTGCATGCGGCAGATGTTCTTGCAGGGGCTTTCGACGCTCACGGGGTACGGCTCGCAGACGACGACGGCAGCGCATCGTCTCACGCGGGCGAAAAGCTTGCCGCCCTAGCCTTGCGTCACATCCAGCACCGGCGCACCGCCGGTCAGCGCTTCGAGTTGCGCCGGATGCAGCGCGAAGACGCTGTTCGGGTGGCCAGCCGCCGCCCAAACGACATCGAAGCGCAGCAACTCGCGATCGATCAGCGTGATCGGCGGCTCGGTGTGCGCGAGCGGCGCGACGCCGCCGATGGAAAAGCCCGTCTTCGCCTTGACGAAGTCGGCGTCGGCGCGGCCGAGCGCGCCGGTGATGGCGGCGACCTTCTTCTCATCGACGCGCTTGTCGCCCGAGGTGATGACGAGCACCGCGCGCTCGTCGCTCTTGCGTTTGAAGATCACGCTCTTGGCGATCTGGCCGACAACCACGCCGAGGTGGTCGGCAGCTTCCTGCGACGTGCGCACCGGCACCTCCAGCCACAGCGGCGTGTGCGGGTGACCGCGCCCGGTCAACGCAGCGCAGACGCGCAGAAAACCTTCGGGCCGATCGCCATTGATCACTGGCGCTTGGCCAGCAGCGCCTTGCCGGCGCGCGACACCGGCGCGCGGCCGAGCACGCCCGAGATGAAGGCACCGGCATCGACCAGCGCATCCAAGTCGATACCGGTCTCGATACCCAGGCCGTCGAGCATGAAGACCACGTCTTCGCTGGCGACGTTGCCGGTGGCGCCCTTGGCATACGGGCAGCCGCCCAAGCCGGCGATGCTGGTGTCGAAGACATGCACGCCCATCTCCAGGCAAGCGTAGATGTTGGCCAGCGCCTGGCCGTAGGTGTCGTGGAAATGGCCGCTGACTTCGTGCAGCGGGTAGTGCTTCAGCGCGCGCTCCATCGCCGCCTGTGCGCGCCGCGCGGTGCCGACGCCGATGGTGTCGGCAATGCCGACGTGCTGCACGCCGATGTCCTTCATCAAGCGCACGACACGCTCCACATCGACCAGGCTGACCTCGCCCTGGTACGGACAGCCGAGCGCGCAGCTGATCGCGCCGCGCACCTTGACGCCGGCCGCGCGTGCGGCCTGCACCACCGGGCGGAAGCGCTCGATGCTCTCTTCGATGCTGCAGTTGATGTTGCGCTGGCTGAAGGCTTCGCTGGCGGCGCCGAAGACGACGACTTCGTCGGGCTGCGTCGGCAGCGCCGCTTCGAGGCCCTTCATGTTCGGCACGAGCACGCTGTAGCGCACGCCCGGCTTGCGCTGCAAGCCGGCCATCACCGCCGCGTTGTCGCTCATCTGCGGCACCCACTTCGGCGAGACGAAGCTGGTGACTTCCACCTCGCGCAGCCCGGCGGCCGTCAAGCGCTGCACGAGCTCGACCTTGTGCACCGTCTCGACGTTCTGTTTTTCGTTCTGCAGTCCGTCGCGTGCGCCGACGTCGACCAATGTGACCTGTGGGGGCAATGAGACGCTCATCGTGAATAGTTCTCGGCGGGTTCGGAATTGAATGTAGCCGAGTAACCAAACACACAGTCGCGGTGTGCCCCGGCTCTGCGCCAACATACAAACTGCAACACATGGACCAACGCCACATCATCGTCAGCCGCATCGACCTGCAAATACGACGCCATCTCGGCCAGGCCGTGGACGCGCACCGCGCCGTCAGCGACACCCGCTACGCGAACGATCTGCTGCTCGTCTGCGATGCGATGGAGGGCACCGACCTGCCGCAACTGGCGACGCAGTTCCGCGCCGCCGACGAGCAGATGAGCGCCGCGCGCCGTGCGCTCGCGCCGCGGCCGGCGACGCGCGTGCCCACAGCTTATGCGCCGATGCCGGTGCCCACGGCTGCGGCGCAACGGCCGGTGACGTTCCGCTGAAATATTGACCCCCCCGTCCGCTGCGCGGCCACTCCCCCGAGGGGAGGCTCAGGCCGATGGCTGCAAGCGCAGCAACTCTGCGCCTTCGGCGACCTGATCGCCCACGCCGTAAAGCAGCTCCGCCACCGTGCCGTCGCGTGGCGCGGCGATGGTGTGCTCCATCTTCATCGCCTCCATCACCGCCAGCGGCTGCCCGGCCTTGACGGCCTCACCCGCCCTGGCGAGAAAAGCGATCAGCTTGCCCGGCATCGGCGCCGTCAGCCGACCGCCGGCCACTGCGCCTTCGCCGGCATGCGCGAGCGCATCGACTTGCTGCAAGGCCAGCGTGCCGCCGGGTGCGAAGACGGTGATGCGCTCGCCCTGGGCATAGACAGCGAGCGTCCACCTGCGCTCGCCGAGCGTCACGTCGTGACGCTCGTTGCCGAGCGCGCGCGCTGAAAACGGCCACCGCCGATCACCCACCGCCAGCGTCAGCGCGCCGTCGTGCAAGCGATGCAGCGTCACCGCGTGACGCGTGCCGCCGATGTCGAGATCGAAGCGCCGCGTCGCGCCGCCGAACAGGCGCCAGCCGTCGCGCCGGCTCCACGGATCGTCATCCTGCAGCGCCGCTTCGTCGGCGACTTCGCGCGCGATCACACCGGCGGCTGCGCATTCGAGCGCCAGCGGCGCATGCTCGAACAGCGCGGCGCGCTCGCGCTCGATCAGCGCCGTGTCGAGATCGGCCGTCGCGAAGGCCTGCGTGTCGACCACGCGGCGCAGGAAGGCGACGTTGGTGGCCAGGCCGACGATGTGCGTCTGCGCCAGCGCCGCACCGAGGCGCGCCAGCGCCTGCGCGCGGTTCTCGCCCCAGACGATCAGCTTGGCGATCATCGAGTCGTAGTGCGGGCTGATGGTGTCGCCCTCGTCGAAGCCGCGGTCGATGCGCGGAGCATCGTCGCTGCGCGTGAAGCTGACATGCGCCGGCCAGCGCGCCACGTGCAGCCTGCCGGTGGCCGGCAGGAAGTTCGCGTCCGGGTTCTCGGCGCAGAGGCGCGCTTCGATCGCGTGACCTCGCATCACGAGTTGCGCCTGCGTCGCCGGCAGCGGCTGGCCCGCGGCCACGCGCAACTGCCACTCGACGAGGTCGTGGCCGGTGATCGCTTCGGTGACCGGATGCTCGACCTGCAGCCGCGTGTTCATCTCCATGAAGTAGGCGCGGATGTCGCCGTCGTCGAGCTCTTCGGCGACGAACTCGACCGTGCCGGCGCCGACGTAACCCACGGCTTTCGCCGCAGCGACGGCGGCTTCGCCCATCTGCTTTCGGCGCGCGTCGCTGATGCCCGGCGCAGGCGCTTCTTCGAGCACCTTCTGATGCCGGCGCTGCACCGAACAATCGCGCTCGAACAGATAGACACACTGGCCCTGCGTGTCGGCGAAAACCTGGATCTCGATGTGCCGCGGCCGCGTGACGTAGCGCTCGACGAGCACGTGCTGATTGCCGAAACTCGACTGCGCCTCGCGCTGGCAAGAGGCCAGCGCCGCCGCGAAGTCTTCGGCCCGATCGACGCGCCGCATGCCCTTGCCGCCGCCGCCGGCGCTGGCCTTGATCAGCACCGGGTAGCCGA
>CADEEN010000428.1 GCA_902826345.1 uncultured Burkholderiales bacterium
CTTGCCGGTGGCGCTGGCGGCCCGGGTGCGCTCGCTGGTCATGGTCATGCTGCGGGCGACGTCGCCGGTGAAGCCGTCGGACTGGCTGCAGCGGCCCTTGAACCGCAGCGTCGGGCCGCTGATGCTGTCGAGTTCGAACTTGCAGCTCGGCGCGTCGCGCTCCATCTGCGCCAGGCGCTGCCGCGGGTCGCTCCAGGCTTGCAGGTCCTTCTCGGTCAGGCACTCGCGCTGGCCTTCGCCGGTGGCCTGCAGCAATGCCGCTTCCAACTGCGTGCGCTGGTCGGCCGGCAGGCTCTTCAGCGCCTCGAGCTGCTGCTTGCGCAGATCGGCGAGCACGTCCTTGCCGTTGACGAGCAATTGGTTGCGCACCTCCCACTGGCCGAGTTCGGGCGCGGGCTTCAGCGTTTGCGCGCGAGCAGCACCGCCGGCGACCCCCGTGCCGACAGCGGCCAGCACCAGCGCGGCTTGGCGAACGATCAGAGCCCTGCGATGCATGCGCGCATCTCCTTCGACAACGACGACAACACAAGTGTGGGCGTGGCGCCACCCCAGTCGGTGACAGGGCGTGACGAGCGAGAACCGCTACAGCGCGCCGAGCACCAACAGCCACAAGCCCGCGGTGACGACGAAGGCCACGGTCGAGGCGACGATCGCCGCTGTCGCCTCGGCCTCCAGCGTCGCATAGCGCTGCGCGAACAGCAGCGCGTTGCTGCCCACCGGCAGGGCAGCAGCCATCACCAGCACCGCCAGCGGCACGCCCGACAGGCCGAAGCCCCAATGCGCCACCACCAGCACCACCGCAGGCAGCACGACGAGCTTGCCGAGGGTGGCCGCCAGCGCGCCGCGCAGGTGGCCCTTGACGCCGTACTGCGACAGCGAAACGCCGATCAGCACCAGGCACAGCGGCACCACGGCCGTGCCCAGCGTGGCCAGCAACTCGTCGAGCGGCGCCGGCAGCGGCAGGCCGGCCAGGTTCCACAGCAGACCGGCCAGCACCGGCAGCACGACAGGGTGGATCAGCGTGTTGCGCGCCGTCGTCGCCAGCGTGCGGCCGAGCGAAGTGCGCGCGCCGCCGTCGCGGCCGGCAGCGCGCGCCACGTCGAGCTCGACCAACACCGTCAGCGAGGTCAGGATGATCAGCGCGTGCAGGCTGATCAGCGGGATGTGGATCGCCAGGCCGGCCTCGCCGTACAGCGCCGCCGAGAACGGAATGCCGAGCTGCACCGTGTTGCCGAAGGCGACTGCGATCGCACGCACGGCCGGCGTGGCCGCCGTCGCCGGGCCGCGCATGTGCTGCCATGCGTAGACCGCGAACATCACCGCCGCCACCGGCACGAAGTAGGCAGCGATCGTGCGCCACGGCATCGTCGCGAAATCGACCCGCGCCGTGGTGCGAAACAGCAGCGCAGGAATGAAGACGTAGAAGGCTATGTTGGACAACACCCGCGCCGCGTCGCTGCCCGGCGCGCCGATGATCAGCCAGCGCATGCGGCCGGCAACATAGCCGATCGCGGCGGTGACGAGCACCGCGAGCAGCTTGATCGCGATCGCCGCGGTCACTTGGCTTTCTTGACGGCTTTCTTTGCTGCGACTTTCTTCGCCGGTGCTGCGTCTTCTTCTTTCGGCGTCGCCTTGGCCGCCGCCTTCGGCGGAAACTTCGACGCCCGCGGCTCGAACTCGAAGCTGACCTTGCCTTCCTTCTTGTCGTACGCCAGGTAGGCCTTGAACTTGCGCCGCGTCTTGTTGGAAACGAAGTTCTCCAGCAGCGAGGTCTTGCCGGTGACGAGCAGCTTGTGCACCTCTTCGTGCGACACCGGCTGCTGCAAGATGATCTTGCCGGTCTTGAAGTCGCAGGTGACGTGCGCGCCGACGCTGTGCTCGCAGACGTAGTTGCTGCCGTGCTCGTACACATGCCCCTTGCACTTCGGGCAGGCGCCGAGCGACGTTTGCTCGGAGAAGTCCACCGGCGTGCCGTCGGCCTTGTCCTTGTCGGACTCGCCGAAGTCGAACTCGAGTTTCCAGTTCTTGATCTCGTCGTCGTAGGCGAGTTTGAGTTCCGCGGTGAACGGCCAGCCGGCCTTCGAGCGGAAGCCTTCGAGCGGACCGACCTTCTTGTCGCGGAGGAAGGCTTCGACTTCGGCGATCTCGAAGGCGCGTCCGGCCGGAATCTTCGTGATTGAAAATTCACACTTCTCGCACGCGTAGCGGCGGTAGTTCTCCTTCACCGTGCCGCTGCAATTCGGGCACGGCACCGCGAGCGTCGCGTAGTCGCCGGGGATGGTGTCGCGGTCGTACTCCTTGGCCTTCTTGACGATGCGCTCGGCCATCTTCGCGATCTCGGCCATGAAGGCGTCGCGCTTCAGGCGGCCGTGCTCCATCTCGGCCAACTGGTACTCCCAGTTGCCGGTCAGCTCGGGCTTGGTCAGGTCTTCGATGTCCAGGCCGCGCAAGAGCGTCATCAACTGAAACGCTTTGGCCGTGGGGATCAGCTCGCGGCCTTCACGCAGCATGTACTTTTCGTTGAGCAGCCCTTCGATGGTCTGCGCGCGCGTGGCCGGCGTGCCCAGGCCTTTCTCGCGCATCGCTTCGCGCAGCTCGTCGTCGTCGATCAGCTTGCCCGCGCCTTCCATCGCCGACAGCAGCGTCGCTTCGGTGTAGCGCGCCGGCGGTTTGGTTTTGAGCGCCAGCACATCGACATCGGCGGTCTTGACCTTTTCGCCCTGCGCCACGGCGACGAGATTGGCGTCGTCCTCCTGCGCCTCCTTGCCGTACACCGCCAGCCAGCCGGGGTTGACGAGCACCTTGCCGTTGGTCTGGAAGTTGTAGTCGGCACCGCCGGCCTTCACCGTCGAGATGCGCGTCGTCACCATGAACTCGGCGCTCGGGTAGAACACGGCGATGAAACGCTTGACGACCATGTCGTAGAGCTTGGCTTCGATCTCGGACAGCGCCTTCGGCGCCTGCAGCGTCGGGATGATGGCGAAGTGGTCCGAGACCTTGGCGTTGTCGAAGACCCGCTTGGCCGGCTTGACGTAGCCTTCCTTCACCGCCTTCTTCGCATGCGCCGACAACGCACGCAGCGGGCCGGGCAGGTCCTCGGTGGCCAGCATCTTCATCGTGTCCTTGGCCACCTGCAGGTAGTCCTCGGGCAGCGCGCGGCTGTCGGTGCGCGGGTAGGTCAGCACCTTGTGCTTTTCGTACAGCGCCTGCGCCAGTTGCAGCGTCGTCTTCGCCGAGAAGCCGAAACGGCCGTTGGCCTCGCGCTGCAGCGTCGTCAGGTCGTACAACAAACCGCTGGCCTGCGTGCTCGGCTTGGCTTCATCGACCACGCTCGCCGGTTGGCCGAGGCACGCCGCCTTGATCGCTTCGGCCGTCTTCACGTCCCACAGGCGGTCAGCGCGCGCATCGGCATCGTCGCCCTTCTTGAACTTCGGCTCGAACCACTTGCCCTCGTAGCTGCCAGCCGCGGCGAGGAAGCTGCCCTTCACTTCCCAGTAGTCGCGCGCCACGTGCTTGCGAATCTTCTCTTCGCGCTCGACGACGATCGACAGCGTCGGCGTCTGCACGCGGCCGACCGTCGTCAGAAAGAACCCGCCGTCGCGCGAGTTGAACGCCGTCATCGCGCGCGTGCCGTTGATGCCGACCAGCCAGTCGGCCTCAGATCGGCTGCGCGCCGCGTCGGCAAG
>CADEEN010000429.1 GCA_902826345.1 uncultured Burkholderiales bacterium
GCACAAGCCAGGATGTGCGGCATCGTGCCCGACGTCATCGCGCCAGTGCCAGCAGCGCTCGCACTTGGTGGCGGTGGAGGGCGTGACCAATACCGCCAACGTGTCGCCGTCTGCCCGCGCTAGCTCGGCTTGCGAGGTCATGAAGACGAACTTCAAGTCGCTGCCTAGTAGCCCTAACAGTTCGCGATCGTCGATACCGGCAAAAACGGTCACATTGGCCTGCAATGAGGAACCGACAACGCCTTTGCTTCGCTCCACCTCGATCGCCTTGTTGACCTCGTCGCGGATGGCGCGGATGCGCGCCCACTTGGCGAGCAGCGCCGCATCCGGCGCGTCGAAGACCGCGAACGTTTCGGTGAAGATTGACGGTGAGCGGCCCGGCGCCAGGATCGGCCAAGCCTCTTCAGCCGTGAACGACAGGAACGGCGCCATCCAGCGCAGCATCGCGTGCGTGATCTGCCAGAGCGCGGTCTGCGCGCTGCGGCGCGCGAGTGACTTCGGCGCGGTGGTGTAGAGGCGGTCCTTCAGCACGTCGAGATAAAACGCGCCGAGGTCTTCGCTGCAGAAGAGTTGCAGCTTGGCGACGACCGGGTGGAACTCGAAGCGCTCGTAGTGCGCGAGGATGTCGGCCTGCAACTCGGCCGCATGTGACACCGCCCAGCGGTCGATCTCCAGCAGCTCCGCCGGCGCCACGCTGTCGCGAGCAGCATCGAAGTCGGCGATGTTGGCGAGCAGAAAGCGCAGCGTGTTGCGGATGCGGCGGTAGCTGTCCACCACCCGCGCCAGGATGGTCTTGTCGATCGCCGGGTCGTTGGCGTAGTCGGTCGAGGCCACCCACAGGCGAACGATCTCGGCGCCCGGGTCTTTGGCCGCGGCCTTGATCTCGATGATGTTGCCGAGCGACTTGCTCATCTTGCGGCCCTGGCCGTCCACCGTGAAGCCGTGCGTCAACAGGCCGCGGTACGGCGCACGGCCGTAGAGCGCGCAGCCAAGCAGCAGCGACGAGTGGAACCAGCCGCGGTGCTGGTCGTGGCCTTCGAGGTAGAGGTCGGCCTCGGGACCGTTCTCGTGGTGGCCGCTGTTGTCGGGCGGGCCTTCGTGCGAGCCGCGCAGCACGTGAAAGAAGGTCGAGCCCGAGTCGAACCAGACTTCGAGGATGTCGTTGCTCTTCGTGTAGTGCGCGGCGTCGCCGGCGCCGATGATCTGCTCGGGCGTGGCGCGGCTCCAGGCTTCGACGCCGCCGTCGGCCACGAGCGCGATCGCGCGGTCGAGGATGGCCATCGTGTCCGGGTGCAGCTCGCCGCTCTCCTTGTGCAGGAAGAACGGCAGCGGCACGCCCCAGCTGCGTTGGCGGCTGATGCACCAGTCGGGTCGGTTGGCGATCATGTCGCGCAGGCGCGCCTTGCCGTTCTCGGGGAAGAAGCTCGTCGCGTCGATCGCGTCGAGCGCCATCTGCCGAAGTGTTTTCGGCGCCTTGTCCTGCGTGAACACACCCACGCCGTCGTCCATGCGGATGAACCACTGAGCCGCCGCGCGGTAGATCACCGGCGTCTTGTGGCGCCAGCAATGCGGGTAGCTGTGCGTGATGGCCGCGGTGGCGAAGAGGCGGCCGGCGTCGCGCAGTGCGTCGATGATGTGCGGCACCGCCTTCCAGATGTTCTGCCCGTGGAAGAGCGGGAAGTCCTGCGCGTAGTAGCCGTGCGCGCCGACCGGGTTCAGGATCTCATCGACCTTCATGCCCTGCGCGACGCAGGAGTTGAAGTCGTCCACGCCGTACGCCGGTGACGAGTGCACGATGCCGGTGCCGTCGTCGGCTGTGGCGTAGTCGGCGAGGTACACCGGCGAGAGGCGGTCGTAGCCTTCATGCACATGCGCCAGCGGGTGGCGGAAGTGAATGCCGCCGAGCTTTTCGCCCTTCGTCGTTGCGATGACTCTGCCCTGCAGGCCGTAGCGTTGCAGGCAGGCCTCGACGAGCGAAGCCGCGAGCAGCAGGTGGCCGCGCTCCGTGTGCACCAGCGCGTAGTCGAGCTCGGGGTTGAGGTTGAGCGCCTGGTTGGCGGGAATCGTCCACGCCGTCGTCGTCCAGATCACGGCGAACGATTCGCCGACGATTTCGCTCAAGCCGAAAGCGGCGGCGAGTTTGTCCGGCTCGGCGCACAAGAAGCCGACATCGACCGTCTGGCTCTTCTTGTCGGCGTACTCGATCTCGAACTCGGCCAGCGACGACGCGCAGTCGAAGCACCAGTACACCGGCTTCAGGCCGCGATAGACAAAACCGCGCTCGATGACGCGCTTCAAGGCGCGCAACTCGCCGGCCTCGTTGGCGAAATCCATCGTCTTGTACGGGTGATCCCACAGCCCCAACACACCCAGGCGTTGCCGGTCGGTCTTCTGCTGCGCGATCTGCTCGGTGGCGTAGGCACGGCTTTTGGCCTGCATCTCGTCGCGGCCGAGGTTGCGACCGTGCAGTTTCTCGATCGCGTTCTCGATCGGCAGGCCGTGGCAATCCCAGCCGGGGATGTACTGCGCGTCGAAGCCGGCCAACTGTCGGCTCTTGACGATCATGTCCTTGAGGATTTTGTTCAGCGCGTGGCCGATGTGCAGCTTGCCGTTGGCGTAGGGTGGGCCATCGTGCAGCACGAACAGCGGCGCACCGGCGCGTGCCACGCGCAGGCGTTGGTACAGGCCTTCTTCCTGCCAGACCTTGACCCAGCCCGGCTCGCGCTTGGGCAGGTCGCCGCGCATGGGGAAGGGCGTGTCGGGCAGGTTGAGGGTGCTGCGGTAGTCGGTGGTGGTGTCGGACATGGACCGGAATTCCGTGGTGGCTACGACAAGCTCAGCCCGAACGGGGAATGAGGGGACGGGAGACTGGAAACCGTTCGCCCTGAGCCTGTCGAAGGGCGGCGACCGGACGGACAGGTCGTTAAATTCGGTCGCGCGTGGTCTGCCGGTGGGTCTGGGTGTGCAGCGAAGCGAAGTACGCGCGCGCGTCGTCGCAATCCCGGGCGATGCCCTGGGTCAGGGCGTCAAGGCCGTCGTATTTCAGCTCGTCGTGCAGTTTGTGCAGAAGTTCCACGCGGACGATTTTACCGTAGGCCTCTCCATTGGGCAGGCTGCGGGCCAAGGCCTCAGGCCATTGCAGGCAATGGGTTTCCAGCAGCACGCGCCCGCCATTGACGTCCTTCGGATCGAGCGAGGGCCGCACGCCCAGATTGGCCACGCCGGGCAGGGGGGGCGATGCGGGCGTCGGGCCCAGGCCATGGACCAGCACCGCGAAGATGCCACTGGCCGCGGGCTTCCAGTGGGAAAACCGCAGATTGAGCGTGCGAAAGCCATCGCCCTTACCGGGCGCGCTCTCGGCCAGCTGGCGGCCGAGCTTGCGGCCATGCACCACGTGCCCGCTGATGCTGTAGGGCCGGCCAAGCAGGGCCGCGACGTCGTCCATGCGGCCGGCTGCCAGCGCCTCGCGCACGGCAGAACTCGACACGCGCAGGCCATGTACCTCGTAGCTCTGCATGCGCGCCACGTCGAAGCCCATGCGGGAGCCGGCGGCGTCGAGCATGGCGTAGTCGCCGGCGCGCTGCGCACCAAAGCGGAAGTCGTCTCCCACCAGCACGTAGCGCACGCCGAGGGCGCGCACCAGCGTGT
>CADEEN010000430.1 GCA_902826345.1 uncultured Burkholderiales bacterium
GGAGCGCATCTACCGCCTGCGCTGCGTCGAGGGCTGGTCGATGGTGATCCCCTGGATCGGGTTCGAGTTCAACCAACTCGCCAGGCTGGTCGAGCCGACATCCAAAGCGAAGTTCGTCGAGTTCGTCACCGCCGCCCAGCCGGAGAACATGCCGGGGCTGCGGTCGCCGGTGCTGCAATGGCCATACACCGAAGGCCTGCGCATCGACGAAGCGATGCATCCCTTGACCATCCTGGCGGTCGGCTTGTACGGCGAGGTGCTGCCGAATCAGAACGGCGCGCCGGTGCGCCTGGTCGTGCCGTGGAAGTACGGCTTCAAGTCGGCCAAGTCGATCGTGCGCATCCGCTTCGTCGAGCGCCAGCCGCTCACCACCTGGGAGCGCGCCGGGCCGAGCGAGTACGGCTTCTACTCGAACGTGAATCCGAACGTGGACCACGCGCGCTGGGCGCAGCAGAAGGAGCGCCGCATTCCGAACCTGGTGGCCAACCGGCCGACCCAACTCTTCAACGGCTACGGCGACCAAGTGGCAAGCCTGTACGCCGGCCTCGACCTGAAGAAGTTTTTCTGAGCCATGAAGTTCTCGATCGACACCGCTTCCACGATCAAGGCACTCGCCTTCGTTGCCGCGCTCGTTCCGCTGGCCGTGCTCGCCGCCGGCGTGACGCTGTATCCGCACTGGCTCGGCGCGAACCCGGCCGAACACATCACCCGCACCACGGGCGACTGGACGCTGCGCTTCCTGCTGCTCACGCTGGCGGTGACGCCGCTGCGCAAGCTCACGGGCTGGCACGCGCTCGCCCGGTTCCGGCGCATGCTGGGGCTGTACGCCTTCTTCTACGGCACGGTGCATCTGTCGAGCTACCTGGCGTTCGACCACGCGTTCGACCTGCTGGCGATCGGCAAGGACATCCTCAAGCGGCCGTTCATCACGGTGGGGGTTGCCACGCTGATCCTGATGCTGCCGCTGGCGGTCACCTCGACGAACGCGATGGTGCGCCGCCTGGGCGCCAAGCGCTGGCTCGCGCTGCACCGGCTCGTGTACCTGATCGCACCGCTGGGCGTGCTGCACTTCTGGTGGATGGTGAAGAAGGACATCACCGAACCGGCGATCTATGCAGCGGTGCTCGCCGTGCTGCTCGGCTACCGGCTCGCAGGCAAGCTCGCCCAGGTCTACCGTGCCAGGCGCTCGGTCGCCGGAACCGTGAATGCGCCCGCCATGGGTTCGCAGGGAGCATGACGTGATCGGCGGCAGCGACCTAGAATGCGGAACGAAAGCGCCATTGCGGGCTCTACTGCCCAGATTGCCGCCAGCAGCCATGACTTCAATGACACCTTGCACGCAACACTCCCCCGGCCTTCGCGGTTCGGGCGAGAGCGTGTGTGCCCGGCTTGCGGAGTTGCGGGGATGACGCGCAACTTCGTGCGCAGGGTGACCCGCGGGCTCGTGGGGGTGGTGCTGCTGGCGCAGATGTCGATTGCTGCCTATGCCTGCCCTGGCATCTTGTCAGCCCTGCAGGCGAGCCCGCCAGCGGCGGCCATCGGCACCCCGATGGCCGACCAGGCACCGGCATGCGACGACATGGTCGGCGCGATGGACCCGACGTCCGCCAACCTTTGCGCCGAACACTGCAAGTACGGTCAGCAGAGCGATCAAGCTTCGACGGTGAACGTGCCTGCAGCGGCGCTGGTCGCGCTCTATGTCACCCCCGCGGTGCCCGAGTTGGTACCGCCGCCGCGACCCGCAGCGGCCTCGATGAGTGCGCTGGTTGCGGCTTCTCCGCCGCACACCATCCTGCACTGCGTGTACCGAATTTGATCCTCCAGACGACGCTGCGCTGACGGCCTGACAGGTCGCCTCGGCGCATCGGTCGTGCTCGTCTGCGCCCGCTGGCTGTTTCTCGCCGCCGCAGGCCGGGCCGACACGAAACCACCGCTTCGTTGTCTGGAGATTCCATGTTTAATGCCTTGCCGCGACCCGCGCCACGCGCGCGGCCGTCGCCACGCCGCTGGACGCCGGCGCTGCTCCTCTGCGCCGCTGCCCTGGCCGTGACGGCCCATGCCCAACAGCCGCTGACCCTCGACCAGGCCTTGCGCCTGGCGCAGGAACGGTCGCGCCAACTGCCGGCCCAGGACGCCGCCGTGGCCGCTGCGCGGGAGATGTCCGCCGCCGCCGGGCAGCGGCCCGATCCGACGCTCAAGACAGGCCTCAACAGCCTGCCGATCAACGGCCCGGACCGGTTCAGCCTGACGCGCGACTCCTTCACGATGCTCTCGGTCGGCGTGACGCAGGAGCTGACCCGCCAGGACAAGCTGAAGGCGCGCTCGGCGCGATTCGATCGCGAAGCCGACGCGGCCGAAGCCGGCCGCACACTGGCGCTGGCCAACCTGCGGCGCGACACCGCGATGGCCTGGCTCGACCGTCACTACCAGGAGCGCATGCGCGAGCTGTTGCAGGTCCAGCGCAGCGAGACCGCGCTGCAGATCGAGGCGGCCGAGTCCGCCTATCGCGGTGGACGGGGCACGCAGTCCGACGTGTTCGCCGCGCGCTCGGCGGTGGCGCAACTCGACGACCGCATCCGCCAGGCCGAGCGGCAGGTTGCGACCGCCACGACGATGCTTGCGCGCTGGGTCGGTGGCGAGGCCGACCAGCCACTTGCATCTCCGCCAACGCTGGCGAAGCCGCGGCTCGACGCCGCAAGCCTGGAAACCCAGCTCGAACACCACCCGCAGGTCGCGCTGCTGGCCAAGCAGGAGGCCGTGGCGCGTGCCGAAGCCGACATTGCGCAGAGCAACAAGCGCCCGGATTGGAGCGTCGAGCTGACCTACAGCCAGCGCAGTTCGGCCTACTCGAACATGGTTTCGCTGAATCTGTCGATCCCGTTGCAGTGGGATCAAAAGAACCGACAAGACCGCGAGGTCTCGTCCCGGCTGGCGCTGGCCGAGCAGATGCGCGCCCAGCGCGAGGAAGCCACCCGCGAGCATGTCGCGCAGACGCGCAGCTGGCTCCTGCAGTGGCAGAGCGACCGCGAACGGCTGGCGCAGTACGACGCCACGCTGATCCCGCTCGCCTCCGAACGCACGCGCGCTGCCATCGCTGCCTATCGGGGCGGCGCAGGGTCGCTCGCTTCCGTGCTCGAAGGGCGACGCGTGGAGATCGACACGCGCATGGAGCGCCTGCGCCTGGAGATGGAGACCGCCGCACTGTGGGCCCAGCTCGAGTACCTGATTCCTGCCGAACACCCGGCGTTCGCCGCGAACCGCGTCGACGCCACCGAGGAGCACCAACGATGAAACTCAAACCCCTCCTGATCGGGCTGATCGCCGCAGGCGTCCTCGGCGCTACCGGCTACGGCCTGTACGCCATGGGCATGAACCGTGGCATGGGCATGGCCGCGGCGCCCGCCCGGACGGGCGGCGATGCGCCGGCGGGCGCAGCGGCGACACAGTCCGTGCCGCAGAGCATCGCCGAAGGCGAAGAAGCCACCCGGCGCCACATCAAGTCAGGCCTCAAGGCCGGCGAGGTGGACCCCGCCACCGGCAAGAAGGTCCTGTACTACCACGACCCGATGGTGCCGGGGAACAAGTTCGACAAGCCGGCCAAGTCGCCCTTCATGGACATGA
>CADEEN010000431.1 GCA_902826345.1 uncultured Burkholderiales bacterium
CAGTTGGCTTCGGCGTCATGCCGTCAACGCCTGAAGCGGCTTCCTTCAGGATGACGCTTGTGCGCGCCATGGAGTTGTTCGCCGTGGCACATGAGGTGGGCCACTGCTATCTTGATGAGCATGTTGACAGTTCGTCTGCGGTCGATATGTCAGACGAGTTCTCTTGTGACGCATACGCGCTGGCGGTGTCGCGAGCTGTAGCCAACGCGAGCAGTGATTGGTGTGCATTCACTGGAGTGGGAGGTCTGCTTCTGTTGATGCTCGTCGGCATCTGCTTTCCCGACCGGCAGTCCGCCGGTAACCATTCATCCCATCCGACGATCGAGAGCCGCGTGGAGAACCTGCAGCGGCTCGTCGAGAACAACACAGCTGCGGACCAGCGTGAATCTACGGTGTCCTACTTGCTCGACCTGAGAGGCATCTGCGCCGTGATTGCTCTGCTTTGCGACCAGACCGGGTGACCGAGCATGTCGACGATCCGAAGTCTGCGGCCAACGGCGAGATCAGGTCGTAGCTCTCGTGCAAGCTGGTGACGGCTGTCCTCAGTGATGAAGAGGTCGCCGCCGCGCACCGTGGTGCTCCACATGACGTGCCTCAGCAGCAGCTGGCCTTCGCGCCGTCGCATAACACCTAGTACTCCATCTTCCGATCAGGCCGAGGCGGGTGATCCGTCGTCTCCCACGGCTTGGCCAGCCACCCAGAACTCATGCATCTTCGCCTGCAGCAGCGCCTTATCGGGCAACTGCATCTGGTACTCGGCAATCAGCGCCGGGCTTGCCGTTCGACTGAGCGCGTACTCGACCACCTCGTCGTCCTTGCTGGCGCACAGCAGCACGCCGATCACCGGGTTCTCGTGCGGCTTGCGCACGTCTCGGTCCAGCGCCTCGACATAGAAGCCGAGCTTGCCGAGGTACTCGGGCTCGAATCGCCCGACCTTCAGCTCGATGGCGACGAGGCAGTTGAGCCCGCGGTGGAACAACAGCAGGTCGAGCGCAAAGTCGCGGCCACCGACCTGGAGCGGGAACTCCGAGCCGACGAAGCAGAAGTCGCGGCCGAGCTCGATCAGGAACTGGCGCAACTTGGCCAGCAGGCTTGCGTGCAGGTCGGCTTCGGTATGCGGCTGCGGGAGATCGAGGAAGTCGAGCACGTAGGCGTCCTTGAAAGCGCCCACGGCTTCGGGCCGACTTTGTCTCACCACTGGTGAGACTTTTGGCGGCGCCAGAACGGCACGCTCGAACAGGGCCAGCTTGACCTGGCGTTCGAGCTCGCGCTTGCCCCAGCGCTGCTCAACCACCAGGCGCAGGTAGAACTCGCGCTCCTCCGGGCGCTTGCTCTGGCCCATGATGATGAGATGGTGCGTCCACGGCACTTGCCGCAGCAGCGCGGCGGTCTGCGTGCCGGCGCCCGCATAGGCCTCGTAGAACTGGCGCATGCGAAACAAGTTCGGCCGCGTGAAGCCGCGCAGGCCGGGCTGGCTGCGGGCGATATGGGCGGCCAGCCGATCGACCACACCGTCGCCCCACTCCGCCGCCGCGATCCTGCGGCTGATGTTCTCGCCGATCTGCCAGTACAGGTCGATCAGCGCGGTGTTAACAGCTTGGTAGGCGCGCTGCCGCGCGGCGTCGATCAGGCGGACGATGGCGTCGAACGATGCGACTTGGTCGCGGTCAGTGATCGCTACCGTGGCTTTCGCCGAGCCCCTCTTCGGTGTCACCTTGCTTGCCATCGTCATGCTCCCAGTTGCGGGGTGGTCCTGCGCGGTCAGCCCGGTGGCCGCTCTGCGCGCAGCTCCTGGATCGGGGTGACACGACTGCCGTTGACGAAGGCTGCGCCCTCGCGCACCTCGATCAGCATCGGCCCGTAGGCGCTTTGCCAGACGTAGCGCTGCACGCCGTCAGCGGCCATCGGCAAGGCCGGCCGATCGGTGGGCTGGGCACCCAGCAGGACTTCGGACAAGAGAGGGGCGTTCATGGCAGAGGAAGCGAAGGGAGCTCAGATTGGAAAAGGAAACAGCACTGTAATTTCATCCAGCATTATGGCAAGATCCTTCTGTCGATCTCGGGCGTCGGTGCTCATCGTGAGCGCCCTCTTTCTGGCGACGACTGGGGCTGCGGTACGTGGCGCGGGTTGGCGCGGCCCATGGCCGCATCGCGTTCGGTTGTCTGATCGCGCGTGAAGGCAGCGATCGACGCGGCGAGCTTGCGGTCGCCGGCGAACGCCGACTTCGACAGCGCCTGCGCGAGGGCCTGCCAGGCACGCCGCGCTTCGCGGCGGCTTTCCATCGCCGCTGCGCCGCGACGGTGGGCAGCGCGTGGCCTCTGAAGCCGCCCGTCCTCGGCTGCCTTGACCAGCCACAGGTCGGGATGGTTGCGCGTCGCCCCTCGTGTGGCCTGCCGCGTCGCCTCGGCCTCTATGCCGCGATCTTGCAGTTTCGCCGCGAAGGTCTCGCGCCAGCGGTGCAGGTCGGTCTTGCGCGGGTTCAGGCGACGGCCATGCTTCGACTCCGCACGCACGCTGATGTGCACATGCGGGTTGGCCTGGTGGTCGTGCAGCACCATCACGAACTTGTGGTCGGCCAATTCGGCCTTCGCGAACTCGCGCGCCGCCCACTGCACGCTGGCGGCGTCGATGCCACGCGGCATCGACAGCATGATGTTGAAGGCCTCGCGCCGGCTGCTCGTGTCTTCGATCAAGCTTCCGCCGAAGCGCCAGTCGTCGGCCAGCTCGTGCAGCGACTCCTTGCCGCGCATCGTCTCGCCGCGCTCGTCCTCGATCTCCAGCCGGCCGTTCTTGCTGATGTAGCGGAAGTGCGCCGCGATGGCCTTCATGCCGCGCCCGCCGCCCGTCACCTTGACCATCACTTGCGGCGCGCGGCGCACCACGGTTGCCTCGATGCGCTCGCGGATCACGGCAGCGCGCTGACGAGCAGCAAGAGCGCTCAGCTTTGGCTGCGGCTTGGTCTTGACGATGCGGTTGCCCGGATAGAACAGGCGGTCGCCCCACTGGACCAGCACACCGTCGATGTCGTGCGGTTCGGACATGGCGATCTCCTTCTATTCACGCAGCGGTGCGGGGACGTTGCTGCAGGGCGATGCGGGCCGGTCGAGCCGGCCGCAGTTCGGCAAGCAGGCTCGCGGCCATCACCAGGTGCTCGCGCACATCGACGCCGAGCGTGTCGAGCATCTCGCGGTACTCCATCGCAGCTCTCACCTGGCCCTGGCGCAACAGGTTCGTGAGGTGGTGCAGGTTCCGGCTCAACGTCGAGAGTTCGGCACACGAGGCGTTGAGCGCGGCCAGGCGGTCAGGACGGCTGGCCGAGCTGTCTGCGAGCGATGGGACGCCGGCCATCAGGCCCGCAAGGTACGCCCCGCGCGAGAGACCGGTCCGTTGAGCGACAGCGGCCAGGTGCTCCGCCTCATGGCGTGTCAGTCGGAGTGACAGCTTCACGGTCGGGCCCGAGAGGCTCACGGGTTGGCCAGCGCACGCGGGCTGGCGAGAGGCAACGTCCGACCCCAGCTCGCGCTCGACGGCCCGTCGTACCACCACCGACACGCTGACCCGCTCGGCCTGAGCACGCGCCACCAGCCCGGCCTTCAAG
>CADEEN010000432.1 GCA_902826345.1 uncultured Burkholderiales bacterium
CGGTCACCGACAGCAAGACCTTAGTCGTAAATTGTCCGTCGTCGATCCCGGCCAAACGCCGCAGCACGGCGTCGATAAGGGGCCTGGCGTACACATCCAGTGGCGAGAGATTCGCATCCAGGATTACCAAGGCGTCCTGCGCATCTGCGAGGACTGCCCGAACGGCGTGGTCGTCCGTTTCGCCGAAACCGCACTCCAACACCTTGCCAGGTCTTCCCGCACCGCTCAGCCAAGCCTCAGCGGCAAGTCTTCCCGCAACGCCGTCGATGATGAGCATCAGCCCGCTCTCGTGAGCCGCCACGCCCGCGGCTTCGATCGCGCGCGCGGCCTTGGGTGGCACCCCCAGCGCGCGCAGCGTTTCGATGATTGGCGGCAGCCCACCGACTGACGAGCGTACGACGGACGTGCGAGGCTCTGAGTCCGTATCGCCTTGCATGCGCGGGGTCACGTCGACGACTACGGGCGCGGCCGGCCGATCGATCAGTTCATCCATCAGTGTCTTGAACACCGCCACTTGACCAAGCGTACCCAGCGCGTCATCGCGTGCCTTGTCGAACGCTCCTCGAATCGCCTTGGCAACTGCCGGTGCAACGGCTTTCTGCTCCTTCTCCGCCGCGCGCTGCTGCTCCAGCAATTCGCGTTGCTTTTGCTCCAGTTGCTGCACGCTCTTCTTGAGCTGCTCCTTCTGCGCTACGAGTGCATCCACTCTGACACTCACCTGCTCGTCGACTCGTGCGCTGATCGCCGGATCGCGCAAGACCTCATCGAGCAGGGCGACCATGGCGCCTTCATGCTGATCGATGGCAGCAAGCTCCGCGCGCAGCCTAGCAACGCGTGCGGAACTCAGTTCCGGCTCGCCCGATGCAATCAGTTCTTGCAGCTTCTTTGTCAGGGCCTTGGTCGGTTTGTCGCTGCCCCAGCTTCGGCTGGCAAAGAGTTTCCGCAGACTCGATCCGAGCGCTTCGCACTCATAGGTTCCCGAAGGCGGCAGAGGCCCAGGCACAAGCATGCGGCCTTCGAACCGAAACGCCGAGAGCGCCTGCCAGCACGGAAGACCCGACTCAAAGGCGTCGTCTCTGGCCAAGTCTTTGCCCTGGGGACAGCCGACCACCAGTTGGTCGCGCAACATGAAGAGCGATGTCTTGGCAAGGCGAGTCCCGCCCACCTCGAACTGGTGCTTGATGTACTCGCGGACTGAGTCGTAGTCGGTCGACGGAAACGGAACGTCACGTACTTCGTAGACAGTCGTCTTCTCCGAAGCGATGTGAAAGTTTGTGCTGTGGCTTGTAGTTGACCACTTGTTCTCGGCAACCCGCCAGATGCCGATCTCGCCGCGCGCGGGCTGATAGGGCGTATCTCGGCCGCCGGGAAAGGCAATCAGGTCGCCAGAAGAGTAGAAGAGCTTCTGTCGATACGCATCATTCGACAAGTCGAGCCATGATCCATCCGCCGTGCAAATGGCGAACGGGCGCAAGAAGACCTGCGTGTCCGGGTAGTCCCGCGTACATACCGCGATCACGGCGTCCCTGTCGAAGTCGAAGCTAAAGGCGTCGTCAGGTCGCTCGAAGCGAAGAACCTGCAAGCCGCGTAGCGCGCTGCTTGTGCGTGCAGATGCACTTCTGCCCGCATACTCGACAAGCAAAGCGCGTACGTCCTGCTGACGACCTAGCGCCTCAAGCGCGATCTGCACTTCAACGTCGCTCCCGCTGCGCACCGCATGTACGCCGGCCACGAACGACGCGACAGCTGGCGGTAGCGACGACAAGAACTCGTCCGGGTCGCGTCCTTCCGCCAGCGCCACGAGCGCCCGGCCGAGCGCCAACGAAAGTGTGTCGGGACGCTGCCCGTTCGCGACTGCGTCCGGCACCTCTTTCGCTTCGGGAGGCTCGGCCACACTTCCTGACTGGGCGGGGCGTAGGAACGACATAAGCTCGGCCGGCGGATCGCTCGAAAACAGATGCACAAGGCACGAGCGGGCGAGTCGTTTCGCCTCGTCTTCCGGTGGGCTCTCGCCCGCCTCCTCGTACAGCCGCAGATCGGAGACCAGATCGCTAGCCGACTTCGGGTCGAGCATCGTGAGGTGCTCGCTGAACCACCGCTGAACAAGTCGATCCGTCGCCGTGGGCAGACCTTGCGCCAGCATGCGGATGCGAGCGGCCTTGCCATGCGGCAGATTCTGTACCTTGGCGCCCCCCCGAATGAGCTGAACGCGGCTGTCGGCGAAGAACCGCCGCAATTCATCGTCGTCAGCACCCCATTCAAGCAATTGGGCGAAGCGCTTCTTGTCGATCTCTGCATACGCCATAGGCCTCAATCTCCCTCCATCTGACCTTGATGTTGCGCCGCGTGGATGTACGGCATCAGGCGGCTCATCACGATCGGGCCGAGCAAGTACAGATTTGCGCGGGTGGGGTCTAAGAGATAGCGCCGGACGCGGCCTGCTCCGTCGACGCCGAAGTCTCGAGCTACCAGTTGCTCGATCCAGCGCCGTGAGGCGCTTGTGGGCGCCTGCCGGGCCTTGGCAATCTCATCGACCTCACCCTCGGGTTCCTGAAGCGGAGCTTGTGCAACACCTCGAAGCTCGCCGAAGCTACCGGCATACAGAACCTTCGGCGAACCGACCGGAGACGACAGTTCAGTCTCTTCAAGAACCCAGCCGTCGTTCAAGCGTGCGAGGTGCGCAGCAATCCGAGCGCTTCCGCAGTCGATCTCGATGCCATGCCCAACAAGCTCTGAGCTGGGTAGCGGCGAATCGGTGAGCAGACTCCACCTCAAGTCGTCCGCGCCAGCAGTGATGCCGCCAGGGCGAAATAGTGCGCATTCTTCAGTGCGGATGATTACCTGCTCGTCGCCGTCCACTGCGACGGTGAACTCCTGTGCGCCGCCACTCAAGCCTTCCAATCGCACCCATTCATCGCTATCGCCGTCTGCCACAACGTGGGCAACCGCCGCGCCGCTCGACCCCGTCACATCGACCGCACCTGCACCGCTTCTGCGCAGCAGGAGCGACTCTGGCGGCTTCGGATAGACATACGTTCCGTCGACTTCCACATGGTGCGGCAAGGGATCAACGACGTAGATTCGCGACCGCCCTCTTCGAATGCGGCGCCCGAGGAACGCAGCGATGGTCGCCCATAGATGCGACTTCGAGGCGGCGAACGTCGCGGGGAGCGCCATCTCATAGCAGAACCAACTGCCGAACTTTCCCTCGGGCTCCCAGTCCAACGCTAAGCCGAGGTCCAGCGGCGGCATGACCTCAACCGCCGAGAGCAGTCGGTACCGCGCGCCCCACTCCAGCGGTTCGTCGCCGAAGACAAACCTCCCGCCCTTCTCTTCAGCGTAGAAGAGATTGCGATCGGCGGCGAACGCACTGATCTGCCCTGCAACATGGGCGGCGAGCGGCAAGGTGCACCCAAAACCCGCAATCACCGCGAGCGGGACTTGTGGCGCCACGGGAACGAGACGCGCTACGCGAAGATCGTTCAGAGCGTACGTGCGACGTCCAAGTCCTGACTGAACTTCAAGCCGCCCAACTCCGGTCACGTCAACAGCGTCGACAGGTGGAATGCGCAGCCACAGCGTCAGTGATGTTCGTCC
>CADEEN010000433.1 GCA_902826345.1 uncultured Burkholderiales bacterium
ACCGCACGCTGACATTGCGCGGCGAGACCGAGCCGAGGCTGCTCTGGCGGCTCGACACCTGCGCCACCGGCATGGGCAGCCGCGCGCTGCGGCGCTGGCTGGCGCATCCGAAGCGCGACAGGGCCGAGGCCGGCGCGCGCCACGATGCGGTCGAGCAGTTGATGGCGCAGGGCTTCGCACCGCTGCGCGAGGCGCTGCGCGGCGTGGCCGACGTCGAGCGCATCGCCGCGCGCATCGCGCTGCGGCAGGTGCGGCCGCGTGAGCTGTCCGGCTTGCGCGAGACGCTGGCGCGCCTGCCGGCGCTGCGCGCCGCGGTGCCCGCGGGCGCTGCGTTGCTGGACGAAGCGGCAGCCGCGCTGCAGCCCGAGGCGGCGCTGGCCCAGGCGCTGCGCGCCATCGCCGACGAGCCCGCCGTGCTGCTGCGCGACGGCGGCGTGATCGCACCCGGCCACGACGCCGAGCTCGACGAGCTGCGCGGCATCACGCGCAACGCCGACGAGTTCCTGCTGCAGCTCGAAGCGCGCGAGCGCGAGCGCAGCCAGATCCCGAACCTGCGCGTGCAGTTCAACAAGGTGCACGGCTTCTACATCGAGGTCACGGCCTCGCATGTCGGCAAGGTGCCGGCCGACTACCAGCGCCGGCAGACGATGAAAAACGCCGAGCGCTACATCACGCCGGAGTTGAAAACCTTCGAGGACAAGGCGCTGGCCGCCGAGGAGCGCGCGCTGGCGCGCGAGAAGCTGTTGTGGGAAGCGCTGCTCGACGGGTTGCAAGCACACCTCGCTGCGCTCGGCGCGCTGGCGCGCGCGCTGGCCACGCTCGACGCGCTCGCCGCCTTCGCCGAACGCGCCGCCACGTTGAACTGGACGCGCCCGCGCTTCGTGCCGCAACCCTGCATCGAGATCGATGCCGGCCGCCACCCGGTCGTCGAAGCGCGCCTGCAAGAAACGGCAGGTAGCGCCTTCATCGCCAACCACTGCCGCCTCGACGCGAAGACGCGCATGTTGGTCATCACCGGCCCCAACATGGGCGGCAAGAGCACCTACATGCGCCAGGTCGCGTTGATCGTGCTGCTGGCCTCGATCGGCTCCTTCGTGCCCGCCACGGCGTGCTGCCTCGGCCCGATCGACGCCATCCACACGCGCATCGGCGCGGCCGACGACCTGGCCAATGCGCAATCGACCTTCATGGTCGAGATGACCGAGGCCGCGGCGATCATGCATGCCGCGAGCGAGAACTCGCTGGTGCTGATGGACGAGATCGGCCGCGGCACCAGCACCTTCGACGGCCTGGCGCTGGCCGGCGCGATCGCCTCGCACCTGCACGACAAGAACCGCTCGTTCGTGCTCTTCGCCACGCACTACTTCGAACTCACTGCGTTCCCCGAGAAACACGGTGGCGCGCGCAACGTGCACGTCAGCGCAGCGGAGAGCGCCGGCAAGGACATTGTCTTCCTGCACGAGGTGCAGCCCGGCCCGGCGAGCAAGAGCTACGGCGTGCAGGTGGCGCGCCTGGCCGGTATGCCGGCCGCCATCGTGCGCCAGGCGCGCAGCGCGCTCGATGCGCTCGAAGCGCAACAGCGCGACGGGCAGGCGCAGGTCGATCTGTTCGCCGCACCACCCGCTGCACCTGCTGCAACACCTTCCGCACTCGAAGACGCGCTCGCCGACCTCGATCCTGATAGCCTGTCGCCGCGCGAAGCGCTCGACGCCCTCTACAAACTGAAAAAACTCCTATGACCTACTGCATCGGCATCCGCCTCGACGCCGGTCTCGTCTTCCTCTCCGACTCGCGCACCAACGCCGGCCTCGACCACATCGCCAGCTTTCGCAAGATGATGATCTACGAGCGCCCCGGCGAGCGCTTCATGGTGCTGCTGTCGGCCGGCAACCTGTCGGTGTCGCAATCGGTGCGCGAGTTGCTGCAGGTCGAGAAGATCGATGCCGCCAAGCCCGGCGAAGAAGGCCTGACGATCTGGAACTGCACCAGCCTGTTCGACGCGGTGCGCGTGCTGGGCAGCGCGGTGCGCCGGGTCTATGCGCAGGACGGCCCGGCGTTGAAGGCTTCGGGCATCGACTTCAACGCCAGCTTCATCTTGGGCGGCCAGATCGGCGGCGAGGCGATGCGCATGTTCCTCGTCTATTCGCCGGGCAATTTCATCGAAGCCACGCGCGAGACGCCGTACTTCCAGATCGGCGAGAGCAAGTACGGCAAACCGATCCTCGATCGCGTCATCAGCATGACGACACCGCTCGACGAAGCCGCCAAGTGCGCGCTGGTGTCGATGGACTCGACGCTGAAGTCCAACCTCTCCGTGGGTCTGCCGCTCGACCTGCTGGTCTACCGCGCCGGCCAGTTGCAGAGCGACCATTTCGTCTGCATCGACGAGCACAACCCCTACTTCCAGTTCATCCGCAGCACCTGGGGCGAAAAACTGCACCGCGTCTTCGAGAGCATCGACGAACCGCAGTGGGGCGTCGGCGGCGAAGCCAGGCACCCGCTGCTCGTGCCGAGCAAGCGCTTCCCGCCGATGAAGAAGATCGGCGACCCGGGCGAAAAGATCGTCTGAGCCGCAGACCTGCGCGCGATTGGTCCGAACAAGGCCCGCGCAATGGTCCTTGCGCGCCCTGCCGTTCGGCGCGGAACATCGGGCAGCGATGCAAACCTCGTTGCGCAGTGCCATCACATCAGCGTGCGCGCCACCGGCCGGTGCGGCGCCCGTCATGCGCTGCATCGCGCTGTGGAGCGACGACGCCGCGGCGCTGCCCGCCTGGCAAGAGACCTTGCGCGGCGAAGGGCTGCAACCGGTCGCTCTCGACGCGCCGGGCAGCGAGCCCGAGGCGATCGTGCTGCGCATCGTTCATGGCCTGCCGGAGCAGCTCGCGCGCCTGCGCGACCTGCGTCAGCAGGCGCCTTTCGCGCCCTTGCTCATCGCCTGCGCGCCGCTGCGTGACCTCGACCAGGTGCTGGCGCTCGAGATGGGCGCCGACGATGTGCTCGACGCGCACTGGGGCGCAGCCGTCGTCGCCGCGCGGCTGCGCGCGGCGTGGCGGCGCGCCGGCAAGGCGCAAGGTGCAGCGGCCAGCGGCGCCGATGCGCTGCGCTTCGGCGCGCTGCTGATCCGCCTGCGCGAGCGCGAGGTGATTCATGCCGGACAGCGCGTGCCGCTGACCGAGGGCGAGTTCGAGGTGCTGTGGTTGCTGGCCAGCCACGCCGGCGCGGCACTGTCGCGGCGCGACATCCTGCGCCGCGTGCGCGGCCTCGACGACCAGCCGCTCGACCGCTCGATCGACAGCGGCGTCTACCGCATCCGCGCCAAGCTCGCAGACACCGACGGCAGCCGGCAGCGCATCCGCACCGTGCGCAATCGCGGCTATCTGTTTTCGCCGGTGGGCTGGTAGCACCGCGGCGGCCGATGATGCTCGACGAAACCTTCGCCTTCGCCGCCAGCGCCGAGCCCGCTGCAACCGCGTGGCGCAGCACCAATGCGCCGAAGTCGACGGCCGCATTGGTCTTGTTCGTCCGCACGGCGTGCCGGCCGGGCCCCGCGGTGTGCCAATCGCTGGCGCATGAAGGCATGCGCTGCCTGTGGC
>CADEEN010000434.1 GCA_902826345.1 uncultured Burkholderiales bacterium
CTGGCCCACGCCATGGCGATCAGGTTGTTGCCGGTGAAGAGTTCGGCGCCGGCCACGACGACCAGCACGAGGCCGAGTGAAAATACCAGGCCGCCGAGCAAGCGCGATGCCGCAAAACCGAGCGACGCATCGCTGGCCACCAGGGTCATCATCAACCCGCCCAGACCGACGAAGGCGCCGGCAAGCACGCCGAGCATGGACTGCGTCAGCCACGGCAAACGCGCCTTGGCCACACCCACGTCGCGAACCCGCGCGGCGATCTCCTGCGGTGCGTAGGCGTCGGCGCCGAAGACCTGCGACATGGGCGAAGATCATCACCACGGATTCGCCTGTTGCCTTGCGCTGCGTCAACGCGCAACGTGGTGAATACCGAGACGGCGACGGCATCGCAGACGACGCCCGCCAACGGCGCAGCCGCGCCCAAACCCCTGCGTTCGATACCTGTATTTTTCGCCAGTATCATGCGCAGGCGATGGAGTTGTCTCGCAAGCTCGAAATCCTGGCCGATGCGGCGAAGTACGACGCCTCGTGCGCGTCCAGCGGCAGCGCCAAGCGCCACTCGCTCGGCGGGCCGGCCGGCGCGATCGGCTCGACCGAAGGCGCCGGCATCTGCCACAGCTACGCGCCGGACGGGCGCTGCATTTCGCTGCTGAAGATCCTGCTCACCAACTGGTGCGTGTTCGATTGCCTGTACTGCGTCAACCGCGAATCGAGCAACGTGCCGCGCGCGCGCTTCACACCGGCCGAGGTGGTGCAGTTGACGCTGGACTTCTACCGCCGCAACGTCATCGAGGGCCTGTTCCTCAGCTCGGGCATCGTGCGCTCACCGGATGAAACGATGGAGCAGGTGATCGAGGTGGCGCGCTGTCTGCGTGAAGACCATCACTTCCGCGGCTACATCCACCTGAAGACGATCCCGAATGCCAGCGACGACCTGATCGCGCGCGCCGGGCGCTATGCCGACCGGCTGTCCATCAACGTCGAGCTGCCGAGCGCCGACTCCCTGGCCGCGCTGGCGCCCGAGAAAAGCGCCACCGGCATCAAGCGCTCGATGGCGCGCATCCGCCTGCACCTCGACGACGCTGCCGACGCGCGGACAGCAGCGAGCAAAACGCGCTCGCTGCCGCAAACCGCGCCGCGCGCCGCCGCAGCGCCGCGGTTTGCGCCGGCCGGGCAAAGCACGCAGATGATCGTCGGCGCCGATCGCAGCGACGACCGTGCGATCCTGCTGACGAGCAGCACGCTGTACGCCTCCTACCGTTTGAAGCGCGTCTACTACTCGGCGTTCAGCCCGATCGAGCATGCGAGCCGGCAACTGCCGCCGGTGGCCGCACCGCTGATGCGCGAACATCGCCTGTACCAGGCTGACTGGCTGCTGCGCTTCTACGGTTTCACGCACGACGAAATCGCCAGCCCGGGCGGCATGCTGTCGCTCGACGTCGACCCCAAGCTGGCCTGGGCGTTGGCGCACCCCGAGGCGTTTCCGGTCGATGTGAACCGCGCGCCGCGCGAAACCTTGTTGCGCGTGCCGGGCTTGGGCACGCGCTCCGTGGCACGCCTGCTCGCCGCGCGACGTCACCGCCGCCTGCGCAGCGATGACCTGGCGCGCCTGGGCGCACCGACGAGCAAGCTGCTGGCCTTCGTCATCACCGCCGACCGTCGGCCGGCCCCTGATGCGACCGAACGCTGGCTGCGCAGCCCCGGGCGCAAGACCGAAGCCACGCAGGGCGAGCTGTTTTGAGCGCAGCGCAGATCACAGCGGTCGAGCTCGACGGCCCGACCGATCTGGCCGGCTTTCGCGCCGCGGTGCGCGCGCTGGCCGCTGCCGGCATCGAGCCGCATGCGGCAAGATTCGTCGTCTCCAAGTGCGAACCGGCAACGCTGTTCGACGACGCAGCGACGCTGCCGCGTGAGGCGCTGGCCAGCGCGCCGCCGCTGGCGCTGCCCGCCGGCTTTGCCGTACTGTGCGAGACCGTGCTGATGCACGACGACGCGCTGCGTTTCTCGCGCCTGTACGAGCTTGCGCACGCGCTGAACAAACGGCGCACGTCTTGGGGCGACACGCTCGCGCCGCAGCGCATCGTGCTCGAACACATGGCCCAGGCGGTGCGCCGTGAATTGCACAAGACCAAAGCCTTCGTGCGCTTCAGACCGGTGCAAGGCGACCAAGCCGTCACGCACGTGGCCTGGTTCGAACCGTCACATCACATCGTGCGCGCGGTCGCACCGTTTTTCGTGCGACGCTTTGCCGGCATGCGCTGGGCGCTGCTGACGCCGCGCGGCAGCGCGCATTGGTCAGGCACGACGCTGACCTTCGGTCCGCCCGCCGAACGCGCCGACGCGCCCACCGCAGATGCCGGCGAGGCGTTGTGGCTGGCCTACTACCGCAGCATCTTCAACCCGGCGCGTTTGAAGCTGGCGATGATGAAGCGCGAAATGCCGGTGCGCTTCTGGTCGAACCTGCCCGAAGCCTCGAGCATCGGTCACCTGGCGGCCGCGGCCGGCGAGCGCACCGATCGCATGGTGCGCGACGGCGCGGCGCTGCGGCTGCGACGCCGCAGCGTCGCCTGCGACGGGCAGGCGCGCGGCGCAGCCCCAGCGAGCGAGCCGGCAAACGTCGATTCGCTGCATGCCGTTGCCGCACAAGCGCGGCAGTGCGAGCGCTGCGAGTTCGCCGCGCACGCGACGCAGATGGTCTGGGGCGAAGGCCCCCGTGGTGCCGCGCTGATGCTGGTCGGCGAACAACCCGGAGACCGTGAAGACCTCGAAGGTCGCCCCTTCGTCGGGTCCGCCGGCGCTTTGCTGCGCGAGTCGATCGCTGCGCTCGGCTGGCCGCAAACGCAGCTGTACCTGACCAATGCCGTCAAGCACTTCAAGTTCGAGTGGCGCGGCAAGCGCCGCATGCACAAGACGGCAGCGCAGCGTGAAGCGCTGGCCTGCGCCGATTGGCTCGAGGCCGAAATCGCGCAGGTGCGCCCGCGCGCGATCGTCGCCCTCGGCGCCACGGCCGCGCGCTCGCTGCTCGGCCGATCGGTGCCCATCAACGAGCACGCCGGTCAATGGCTGCTGCGCAGCGATGACGGCCTACCGGTGTTGATCGTCCACCACCCTGCAGCGCTGTTGCGCGCGCCGCCGGCAACGCAAGCCGCGTTGCGCGCCACGTGGGCACAGCAACTGGCCGGTGCAGGACGATTCCTGCGCAGTGAATGAACTCCGTACTCCGGCGTACGGCAAAGAAAAACGGGTCAGCGCTCGCGCGCTGACCCGTACTGTTTTTTGGCGGAGCGGACGGGGCTCGAACCCGCGACCCCCGGCGTGACAGGCCGGTATTCTAACCAACTGAACTACCGCTCCACACGGTGGCTGCGTCGCCGGATCACTCCGCAAGTGCAGCCCAACTTGGCGTCCCCTAGGGGATTCGAACCCCTGTTACAACCGTGAAAGGGTCGTGTCCTAGGCCTCTAGACGAAGGGGACTTGTTCCTTCACCACAACTTGAACCGCGCACTTGCTTTGATGTGGTGGAGGTAAGCGGGATCGAACCGCTGACCTCTTGCATGCCATGCAAGCGCT
>CADEEN010000435.1 GCA_902826345.1 uncultured Burkholderiales bacterium
TGGCCGACGTGCGGCGGCTGCTCAACGCCGGCGCCGACAAGGTCAGCTTCAACTCCGCCGCGGTTGCCGACCCCGAGGTGATCCGCGCGGCCAGCGACAAGTACGGCGCGCAGTGCATCGTGGTGGCCATCGATGCGAAGCGTCACGCCGATGGCGGCTGGCATGTCTACACGCATGGCGGGCGCAAGGACACGGGCCTCGACGCCGTCGAGTGGGCCCAGCGCGTCACCGCGCTCGGCGCCGGCGAAATCCTGCTTACGAGCATGGACCGCGACGGCACGAAGATCGGCTTCGATCTGCAACTGACACGTGCCGTGGCCGATGCGGTCAGCGTGCCGGTGATCGCGTCGGGCGGCGTCGGCTCGCTCGAACATCTGGCAGACGGCATCACCCTCGGCGGCGCCGACGCGGTGCTCGCGGCGAGCATCTTTCACTACGGCGAGCACACGGTTGGCGAAGCAAAAGCTTTGTTGGCATCGCGCGGCATAGCGGTACGTCAATGAAGAATGAAGTCCGCCTGATCGGCGGCCAGTGGAAGCGCAGCAAGCTGCCGGTGACCGATCGGCCCGGCCTGCGTCCGACGCCCGACCGCGTGCGCGAGACGCTGTTCAACTGGCTCGGCCAGGATTTGACCGGCTGGCGCGTGCTCGATGCCTTTGCCGGCAGCGGCGCGCTCGGCTTCGAGGCGGCCTCGCGCGGCGCCGGCGAGGTCGTGCTGCTCGAACGCGATGCCGTGCTGGCGCGTTCGCTGACAGCATCGAAGGAGCGCTTGAACGCCGAGGCGTTGCAGGTGCATGCCACCGACGCGTTGGCGTGGATGGCCGGCGCCGCGCACGGCCGCTTCGACCTCGTGCTGCTCGATCCGCCGTTCGATGCCGGGCTGCACGCGCAGGCGACGGACCTTGGGCAGCGGCTGCTCAAAGCCGGCGGCTGGTTGTACGTGGAATCGGCTGCTGCGCTGCAGCCGCCGCCGGGCTTCGAGCCCCACCGCGACCTCAAAGCGGGTGCGGTGCACGCGCACCTGTGGCGGCGCGCCGCATAAACTGCGCCCATGACTTCCGCCACGCGCCTGACCGCCGTTTATCCGGGCACCTTCGACCCGATGACGCTCGGTCATCAGGATTTGATGGCGCGGTCGAGCCGGCTGTTCGAGCGCTTGGTCGTCGCAGTGGCGGCGGGGCATCACAAGCGCACGATGTTCACCATCGCCGAGCGGCTGGACATTGCGCGCGAACTGGCGTCGCCGTACGCCAACGTCGAGGTGATGGCGTTTCGCGGTCTGCTCTCGAACTTCGTCGTCGAATGCGGCGGCCGCGTGGTCGTGCGTGGCCTGCGCGCCGTCAGCGACTTCGAGTACGAGTTCCAGATGGCCGGCATGAACCGCCAGTTGATGCCCGACGTGGAGACGCTGTTCCTCACGCCGAGCGACCAGTACCAGTTCGTCAGCGGCACCTTCGTGCGCGAGATTGCCACGCTCGGCGGTGATGTTTCCAAGTTCGTGGCACCGTCGGTGCTCGCGAAACTGCAGGAGCGGGTGGCGCAGTCACCGCAGGAATGATCCGACCATGGCGCTGATGATCACCGACGAGTGCATCAACTGCGATGTCTGCGAACCCGAGTGCCCCAACGACGCGATCTCGATGGGCACGGAGTTCTACGTCATCGACGCCGGCAAGTGCACCGAATGCGTCGGCCACTTCGACGAGCCGCAGTGCGTGCAGGTCTGCCCGGTGGCGTGCATCCCGGTGAATCCGGAGCACATCGAGTCCAAGGACTCGCTGTGGGCGAAGTACCGGCGGCTGACCGCGGCTCAGACCTGACCCGCTGCGTTTTTCTTCGTCTTCTTCTTTGCCGGACTTTTCTTGCTGCTCGGCTTGACGCTCGACTGCGCTTTGGCCGCCTTCTCGGCAGCCGAGTAGGGAATCAGCGCGACCGCACCGCCCCGGCCCGCCGCTTTATCGGCTGCGCGCCGATCACGCGTCATCTGCTCCGTGCGCTGCTCGTCGCGCCTGGCCACGTCCGCCGCCGCCTTGCGCTGCTCGTCGCTGCGCGCATCGTCGTTCCTCAGCTCGGCGCCGCCTTTGCACGCTTCGTCAGAGTAAGTCACACGGCCGGATGACTCCTCGCAACGATAGACCTTCTTGTTCTGTGCCAGCAGCGGTTGAGCAGCGAGCAACAGCGTCGCCGCGGCGATCAGCGTCTTGGTGTTCATCGTCAGCCTGTCTCCTCGGGCGGTGGTTGCCGCGGCGGCTTCGGCCGCTCCGGCTTGTCGGCGTGCACCTTCATCATCGCGCGCGTCATGTCGCCGGCCAACATCAATTCGAGGGATTCGAGCGAGCGTTCGATGGCTTGCTCAATGCCGGTGCGGTGTTCGGCCGAGGGTTTCTTCAGCACGTAGTTCGGCACCTCGGCCTTGACGCCCGGGTGGCCGATGCCCAATCGGAGCCGCCAGAAGTCCTGCGTGCCGAGCTGTGCGTGGATGTCCTTCAGGCCGTTGTGCCCCGCGGCGCTGCCGCCGAGCTTAAGCTTCGCCTGGCCGGGTTGCAGGTCAAGCTCGTCGTGGGCGACGAGAATTTCGGCCGGCGTGATCTTGAAGAAGCGCGCCAGCGACGCCACCGATTTACCCGACAGGTTCATGAAGGTCACCGGCTGGAGCAGCCACAGCGGCTCGCCGCCGGTTCGATTGACGCGCGCGACGAGCCCGTGATAGCTGCGATCCGGTACGAGCGTCGCGCGCAGCTTGCGCGCCACCTCGTCGATCCACCAGAAACCGGCGTTGTGCCGCGTGTGTTCGTATTCAGGGCCGGGGTTGCCCAGGCCCACCAGCAATCGGATCGTCATGGGCCGCGATGATAGGTGCGGCCAACGAAAAAGACCCCGCAATGCGGGGCCCGGAAACGCGGCAAGCCTGGAGGCTTACTTCTTGTTCTGACGTTCGTCCTTCTTCTTCTTGACGGGCGCGGCAGCCGCCACCACAGGCGCGGCGGCGGCGACTTCTTCGACTTCTTCCTTGGGCATCGTCACGGCCACGATCACCGGATCGATCTTGCCGTGGCGGACCCACTTGATGCCTTCGGGCAGCGTCAACTCGCTGGCCTTCAGGCTCTGGTTCTTGACCAGCGACGACAGATCGATGGCGATGAACTCCGGCAGCTTCGAGGCCAGGCACTCGACTTCGATGTCGGTCGTGACGTGACTCACCAGGCACTTGTCGGTCTTCACCGCGGGCGAGCTTTCTTCGCCGGCGAAGTGCAGCGGGATGCGCTTGTGCACGCGCGTCGTTTCGTCGACGCGCTGGAAATCGATGTGCAGCACGTTCTGCTTCCACGGGTGCATCTGGAAATCGCGCAGCAGCACCTTCTGCACCTTTCCGCCGATTTCCATTTCGAGCAGCGACGCGTGGAAGGCCTCCTTCTTCAAGGCGAAGTACAGCGCGTTGTGATCGAGTTCGATCATCTTCGGCTCGCCGCCGCCGTAAACGATACCGGGCACCTTGTCGGTCTTGCGCAGGCGGCGGCTCGCTCCGGTCCCCTGCTGGGTGCGTTCGTAGGCTACGAACTTCATGGTTTCA
>CADEEN010000436.1 GCA_902826345.1 uncultured Burkholderiales bacterium
CGGTCGGCGGCCGAAGTCGAACGACTCCAGCGCGGCTCGCACGTGCTCGAAGATCCGTTCAACAACAAGGAGACATCCGCACATCCACGCCGGCCCGGGCGAATACTTCCTCACCGAGGGCCGCATGGACGTGCGCGGTGGCAAGGCCGCTGGCGGTGACACCGCCGTGGCCCCGGGCTACGGCTTCGAGTCCTCGGGGGCCCGCCACGACAAGACCAATTTCCCGGTGGACAGCGAGCGCTCCGCCCACCTGTGCACGGGTCGCAGACCGTTCAACGCCGAGCTAAAACGTCCTCGGCCAATATCGCGACGTTCGGCAGGCTGTCGTCAGCGAGCGACACGTCGACCCTCTGCATCGACCACCAGCTCTCCATCTTCCTTCGCGAAAGCGCCTCGCTGCGGCGCAGCCAGAAGATCGAGCACCGTCTCCGATGGCCGGCACAGCCGGGTCCCGCGCGGCGACACGACTATCGGACGATTCATCAGGATCGGGTGCGCAATCATGAAGTCGAGCAGGTCGGCGTCGGTCCAGTGCGCATCGTCTAGCTTCAGCTCGTCATACGGTGTGCCCTTGCGCCTTAGCAGGTCCCGCACGGGGATGCCCATTGCGCGGATCAACTCGACCAGCTTCTGCCGGCCAGGCGGATGTTTCAAGTACTCGATGACCTGCGGCTCGATGCCGGTGTTGCGGATCATCGCCAGGACGTTGCGCGAGGTGCCGCAGGCCGGGTTGTGATAGATCGTGATGTCGCTCATGCGTCGGATTCTCCGGGGACGGGCAAAGGTCTCAGCCGCGTTCATACCAGCTCTTGCTCTGGTTGACGATGCGCACCACCAGCAGCATCATCGGCACCTCGATCAGCACGCCGACCACGGTGGCCAACGCTGCGCCCGATTCGAAGCCGAACAGGCTGATCGCGGCCGCCACCGCCAGCTCGAAGAAGTTGCTCGCGCCGATCAGCGCCGACGGGCATGCAACGCTGTGCGACTCGCCCAGCCTACGGTTGAGCCAGTAGGCCAGCGCCGAGTTGAAGAACACCTGGATCACGATCGGCACCGCCAGCATCGCGATGACCAGCGGCTGCCTGATAATAGCCTCGCCTTGCAAGGCGAATAGCAGCACCAGCGTGGCGAGCAACGCGGCGATCGACCAGGGCCCGATCCTCGCCAGTGCACCGTCGAACGCCGCCTGCCCCTTGGTCAGCAGCGCCTTGCGCCAGGCCTGCGAGATCAGGACCGGGATGACGATGTAGAGCACGACCGAGGTCAGCAGCGTGTCCCAGGGCACGGTGATCGACGACAGGCCGAGCAGCAGCGCGACGATCGGCGCGAAGGCGAACACCATGATGGTGTCGTTCAAGGCCACCTGGCTGAGCGTGAAGAGCGGGTGGCCGTTGGTGAGCCGGCTCCACACGAACACCATCGCGGTGCAGGGTGCGGCAGCCAGCAGGATCAGGCCGGCGACGTAGCTGTCGAGTTGCCCTGCGGGGAGGTAGGGTGCGAAGACCTGGCGGATGAAGATCCAGCCCAGCAGCGCCATCGAAAAGGGCTTGACCGCCCAGTTGACGAACAGCGTGACGCCGATGCCGCGCCAGTGCTGCCTGACCTGGTGCAGCGCACCGAAGTCGATCTTGAGCAGCATCGGGATGATCATCACCCAGATCAGCAGGCCCACTGGCAGGTTGACCTTGGCGACTTCCATCTGGCCGACGGCCTGGAACGGCCCGGGCAGCACCTGCCCCAACGCAATGCCGACGACGATGCACAGGAATACCCAGACGGTGAGATAGCGCTCGAACACGCTCATCGGCGCTGGCACGGCCCCGCCGGGTGGGACGGTGGCGGTCGACATCTCAGCGGGTTCCGATGTCGTTGATTTCACGTTGGATGGCCATCTTGTCGAGCGACCACGGCAGAGCCAGCATGAGCTCGATGCGACGCTTGAGGGCAATAGCGGTGTCCCAGAACACCTTGGCCTTCTGTTCGTCGGACCCGACGAACGCGGCCGGATCGGTCACACCCCAGTGGGCCGTCATCGGCTGGCCCGGCCACACCGGGCAGACTTCGCCGGCCGCGATGTCGCAGACGGTGACCACGAAGTCGAGTCGCGGCGCGTCGGGTCGGGCGAACTCGGCCCAGTCCTTGCTGCGGTAGCCCTCGCTCGGCATGTGCATCGCCGCCAGTGTCTTCAGTGCCCACGGATTGACGCTGCCGCCCGGATGGCTTCCGGCTGAGTACGCCTTGAATCGGCCCTGGCCGAGGCTGTTGAGGATGCCCTCGGCCATGATCGATCGTGTCGAGTTGTGGGCGCAGATGAAGAGAACGTTGTAGACCCTTTCGCTCATGGTGGGCCTCCACAGGTGGAAGTTCAGAAGGTGGCACACGCGGCG
Organism: uncultured Burkholderiales bacterium; assembly: GCA_902826345.1. GTDB lineage: Bacteria > Pseudomonadota > Gammaproteobacteria > Burkholderiales > Burkholderiaceae_C > CADEEN01. The sequence goes on from CADEEN010000436.1 coordinate 2,391, forward strand.
CCCGACGCCACGGGCTTCGCATCGCAGAGCACTGCCTGACAGCAGTGCGCCGACAGGTAGGCCAGCAGATCGTTCATCGTCTCCATGCTCGGCCGGTAGATCAGGTGCCTGCCATCGCGCTCCTGAGTCAGCAGGCCCGCATGCAGCAGTTCCTTGACGTGGAAGGACACATTCGACGGCGAGATGCCCAGGTCATTGGCGATACTGCCGGGCGTCACGCCGGCTGGGCCCACACCGACGACTGCACGGTAGATGCGCAGGCGAACGTCTTGCGCCAGTGCGGCCAACGCGCGGACGGCGAACTTCTCGTCCATCATGGTCATGTCCCCTGGTGAGTCTTGGCTGCCGGTCGTGACACCGTCGTCAACCCGGCAGCCCCTACCCCGTCGTCAGCGAGAGAATCCGGCTTCCCGTGACCTGTCCTGGCCGTCGGCAGGGCCAGCGTGACGAACCAGCAAGTCACCAGCATGGCTCCCGACCCAGCCAACGACCAGGCCAGTCCGCCCCATTGGTACAGCAAGCCGGACATGAGCGTGCCGAAGAAGCGGCCGAGCGCGTTGGCAGCGTAGTAGAAGCCAACGTCCTCCGCGGCCTTCTCCGAGCCCGCGTAAGCGAGCACCAGGTAGGAGTGCACGGAGGAGTTGATCGCGAAGGCGAAGCCGAACACCCCGAGTCCAGCGACGACCACCCATTCGAGCTGCGGCACCTTCGCCAGCACGAGTGCGCACAACACGATGGGTACCAGTGCAAGCAACGCCGACCACAGGCGGGCAGCCGGTACTTCGCTCGTCAGGCCGTCGTCGCTCCGGCGGACGATCGTCGGCGCCAGGGCCTGCACCACTCCGTAGCCAATCGTCCATGCGGCGACGAAGCCGCTGACCATCGTAAAGTTCCAGCCGGAAGCGTAGAGAAAGACGGGTACACCGACGACGAACCACACATCGCGGGCGCCGAACAGCGCGACCCGTGCAGCGGCCAGCAGGTTGATGCCGCGGCTCTTGCCGAACAGCTCCTTGGCCGACTTGGAGGCCTTGCTCTTGCCCATCAGCGGCGGCACGAAGCTGGCGACGCCGACGAACACCAGCGCCAGCAGGCCGGCCATGATCCACAGCGCGACCTGGAACCCAACGGCCTGCAGGAGCAGCCCGCCCAGGAAGAACCCGATGCCCTTCATCGCGTTC
>CADEEN010000437.1 GCA_902826345.1 uncultured Burkholderiales bacterium
CGTGGTCGGCCTGCCCGTAGCAACCTTCGCCGCCGACAAGGCCGCACTCGAGAAGTTGATGACGGATCGGCACGACGTGGGTGGCGGCAAGGTGGTGCAAGTGCGCAAGGCGCTGGCGATGGCCCAGCCACACGGAGCGCTGATCGACTATGCCGACCAGCACGACCGTGTGCTTGCCATGCAGGACGAACAGAGCCTGGTCATCGACCCCGGCTCGCGCACCTTCGACTGGTTGGTGGCGCGCGGCATGAAGCTGTCGCACAAGCGCAGCCATTCTGTCGACCGCGGCGTGGCGGACATCCTGAACCTCATCGCGGACGACGTCAGCGTGGAGATTGGTTCGCCCTACACCGGCCTGGATAGCATCGACCACGCGCTGCGGACCGGCAAAGCGTTGACCGTGTACCAGAAGACCTATCAGCTCTCGCGCATGAAGCCGATGGTGGAGAGCATCGCCCGGCAGGCAGTCGCAGCCATGATGCGGCGCATCGGTCCCGCGTACGACGTGCGCAACGTGATCCTCGTCGGCGGCGGTGCGTTCCTGTTCCGCAAGGCGGTCAAGCAGGCATTCGCATCGCACGAGGTGTTGGAAGTCAAGGAGCCGATGTTCGCGAACGTGCGCGGGTATCAGATCGCAGGTTCAAACTATGTGGCCGCGGCCACACAGGGCGCAGGCGTTGTGGTGGCGGAAGGGGGCAGGGCATGAGTGCCGTCGACACAAAGCAGGATCAGAGCGTCAGGCTGCTCTTCGAGTTGTCGCGCGACGACAACCCGAGGCTGTTCGACGACCTGATGCGATTCAACAAAGGGCCCAAGCGGGTCAACCGGCTGAGGTTCCTTGCCCATGAAGGCCTGCTGGCGCAGCATTGGCATCTCGGCATGACCGCTCCCGCGCCAGTAACGACCCCGGTGAGGTCAACGCCTTCTGGCATGGACCTCGCCGTGGCGCGCCAGACCAGCCAGGCGTTCCAGGTGGGCACAGGAGTGGAGGAATGATGGCCCGCAGAAGGAAGAGTGATGCTGTCAGCGCGTCGGCACTCTCGCAGATGGCTGTCTGTGAGCGGCTGGTCATGTTCGAGCGCTGCGGAGGCAAGTGCCCGCTGGCACACAAGGTAGCGCTGCGACGCGGCCTGCGCGCGCATCGGCGGTTTGCGTCGGAAGATCTGCAGGATGAGCCGCGGGTCGCCATGGAGCGGCGGCCAATGAGACGGCTTGCCGCGTGGGTGGCAATAGTCCTCGCGGTGTGGCTTGCCACGCGCCTTTTGTCGAGTGGGTGACAAGCCATGACGACTGACATCTGGCTTGTCGTCGCCGCCTGCATGGCGGCGGGCTTGGCTGTCGCATACATCGTCCGCAGGCGGCCCGGACGGGTGGATGACTGGATGCCCGAAGAGTTGAAGGATCACGTGCTCGTGTACTCAGAGCGAATGTTCAGGTATGGAGGCGACAGGCAGGTGACGGCACGCGTGGATCGCGCGTACCGCGGGCCCGGCGGGCTGATCACCCTTGTCGAACTGAAGACACGACTGGCCGACCGCGCCTACCCGTCGGACGTCGTCGAGTTGTCGGCGCAGCGCTTTGCGCTGGAAGGCGAGACTGGGGAGCCGGTTGCCCGCACTGGATGGGTCGTCGTGGAGTCGAAAGCAGACCGAAGGGCTCATCGGGTCAGTCTGATGACGTCGCATGACGTTCGGAACCTTGCCGCACGGCGCGACGCGATCCTGGCGGGCGCAGTGACGCCGCGATATCCAGCAACGAGTTCGCTCTGCGCGTCGTGCGCGTACCGACGCAGGTGCTACGACCGTAGCTGAAGGCGCAAACCATCTCTCACCCTGCGGGGGACTTCGGGTGCGCTTCGCTTGCAGGAGCGCGTGATCGACAATGAGTGTGCGCTTGGCCTAGTCACTGCGTCGCAGGCAGTCCCTTCGGGTCTCGATCGCGCTGGGTAGCTAAGTGGGTAGCTGGAGCGAAAAGTCTCGGAAAGATGCTCTCTAAGTGTTTGATCAAAAAGAAGAACTTCTTGGAAGGAGAGCAGTACGACATTGTGCTGCTGTGATTCTGCGGCGTCATGACGAAAACATACCGTCGCTGCGTGGCTGCTCGCTTGTGACTCAGCGACGCGCCGCCAATAGTCCATTGAGCGTCGCGCTCGGACGCATCACGGCCTGGGCCTTCTCGGCATCGACCAGGTAGTAGCCACCGATATCGGCCGGCTGGCCTTGCACGGCCGCCAGCTCTTCGACGATCTTCGCCTCGTTCTCCGCCAGCGCGCGCGCCAGCGGCGCGAACTGCTTTTGCAGCGCCGCGTCTTCGTTCTGCGTCGCGAGCGCCTCGGCCCAATACAGCGCGAGGTAGAACTGGCTGCCGCGGTTGTCGAGCTCGCCGGTACGCGGCGAAGGGTGCTTGTTGTTGTCGAGCAGCTTGCCGGTGGCGGCGTCGAGCGTCTTCGCCAGCAGCTTGGCCTTGGCGTTGCCGGTCTTCAGCCCCAAGTCTTCGAGTGACACCGCGAGCGCCAGGAACTCGCCGAGCGAATCCCAGCGCAGGTGGTTCTCCTCGACCAGTTGCTTGACATGCTTCGGCGCCGAGCCGCCGGCGCCCGTCTCGTACATGCCGCCGCCGGCCATCAGCGGCACGATCGACAGCATCTTCGCGCTGGTGCCGAGTTCCATGATCGGGAACAGGTCGGTCAGGTAATCGCGCAGGATGTTGCCGGTGACCGAGATCGTGTCCAGCCCGCGCACCACGCGCTCCAGCGTGTAACGCATCGCGCGCACCTGGCTCATGATCTGGATGTCGAGGCCGCTGGTGTCGTGGTCCTTCAGGTAGCGCTGCACCTTCTTGATCACTTCCGCCTCGTGCGGCCGGTACGGGTCGAGCCAGAACAGCGCCGGCGTGCCCGAGTTTCGCGCGCGCGCGACCGCGAGCTTGACCCAGTCGCGGATCGCGGCGTCTTTCACCTGGCACATGCGCCAGATGTCGCCGCTCTCGACGTGCTGCACCAGCAGCACCTCGCCGCTCGCCACATCGACGATGCGCGCCTGCCCGTCCTCGGCGATCTCGTAGGTCTTGTCGTGCGAGCCGTATTCCTCGGCCTGCTGTGCCATCAGGCCGACGTTGGGCACCGTGCCCATCGTGGCCGGGTCGAAGTTGCCGTTGGTCTTGCAGAAGTTGATCACCTCCTGGTAGATGCGCGCGAACGTGCTCTCCGGGATCACGGCCTTGGTGTCTTTCTGCCGCCCGTCGGCCCCGTACATCTTGCCGCCGCTGCGGATCATCGCCGGCATCGAAGCATCGACGATGACATCGTTGGGCGCATGCAGGTTGGTGATGCCCTTGGCCGAATCGACCATCGCCAGCTCGGGCCGGTTCTCGTGGCAGGCGTGCAGGTCGCGCACGATCTGCTCGCGCTCGCGCTCCGGCAGCGTGGCGGGCTTGTCGGACAAGTTGACGAGGCCGTTGTTCACGTTCACACACAGCCACTCGAACAGCGCCCCATGCTTGGCAAAGGCGCCTTTGTAGAATATCGTCACCGCTTTAGCGGAGACCACAGGGTTCCACACCCTCATCA
>CADEEN010000438.1 GCA_902826345.1 uncultured Burkholderiales bacterium
CCCGAGTGCGGTGAACGCGGTGTCCTCGACCACCGCACCGGCCTCGAACGGCCGCTGCACGAAACGCGTCAGGTTGATGGACCCGAGGCAGCAGCAGCCGTACGAGGGCAGCGGCTGCTCACCGCATGGATTGCTGGCCGTCAGCGTTTCGCAGTAGGCGAGGTTGTTGTCGTTGTTCATGGCGTCGAGGAACAACACGCCGGGCTCGGCATGGTCGTAGGTCGAGCGCATGACCTGATCCCACAGCGCGCGCGCCGGCAGCTTGCGATAGACCCACTGGCCATCGTCGCGTTGGTAGGCGCCCTGCACTTTGATCGCCGGCCCCGGCGCGGCGCGGTGCACGAGCTCGACCTCGGCGCCATCGCGCACCGCCTGCATGAAAGCGTCCGTCACGCCGACCGAGATGTTGAAGTTCTTCAGGTCGCCCTGGTCCTTGGCGTGGATGAAGGTTTCGATGTCCGGGTGGTCGCAGCGCAGCACGCCCATCTGCGCGCCGCGGCGCGAGCCCGCGGACTCGACGGTTTCGCAACTGCGGTCGAAGACGCGCATGTAGCTCACCGGGCCCGAGGCGTTGCTCTGCGTGGCCGCGACCCACGCGCCTTGCGGGCGGATGCGCGAGAAGTCGTAACCGACGCCGCCGCCGCGGCGCATCGTCTCGGCGGCTTCGGCCAGCGCGGTGTAGATGCCCGGGTGGCCCTCTTCCTCATGGCGGATCGAGTCGCCCACCGGTTGCACGAAGCAGTTGATCAGCGTCGCCGCCAGGCCCGTGCCGGCGGCCGACTGGATGCGCCCGGCGGGGATGAAGCCGGCTTGCAGCGCTTGCAGAAAGCGCGCCTGCCACTGCGCGCGCTGGTCCTCGTGTTCGGCTTCGGCGAGCGCGCGGGCGACGCGGCGCAAGACGTCGTCGATCGTCGTCTCGCCGCCCTTGGCGTACTTGTCGCGCAGCACTTCGGCGCTGATCGCTTGCGCCGGCAAGGCGGCAGCGGTGAGTCGGTGTTTGGCTCTGGTCGTCACGGCAAAATGCTGACGACGGGAGGCAGCAACGTCAAGCCGCCGCAACAAAGCCGTGTGCGCTGCATTGTTGTTGTCGTCGCGCTTCAGGGTCGCGGGCAAGCTGTCGGCGCCAGTCGGCCGGCAAAGCGATCCATCGCGATCGCGACCCGGAGTGCAGGACCATGACCGTTTTTCCTCGATACAGACGCAGAACCTCGGGGCCCTTTACTTGAATCGTTGCGCCAGTGCCGTGAGTTCCGCCTTCAGCCCCTGCTCGATCTGAGCCAGCGTCGCGGTTGCGCTCGCCGCGCGCTTGGCATCCTCCTTCAGCCGCGCTTCGGCTTCCGCCCCCTGCTTGCGCAGCGCCTCGTCGGCCTCGGCCGCGCGCTTGAACGTGGCGCTGCGCAGTGCCGCGCCCACCTCCTTGCGCTGCGCTTCGCGGCGCTCGAAGCCGGCGCGCATGCGCGCCGCCGCGGCGTCGAGGCCGGCGAGCGCGTCCTTGGCCAGGCTGTCGAAGGCCTCGCCGCCGACCGACTCGGCGTCGCCGCCGTCGAAGTCGGGGTGGTCGGGCACCAGCAGCACGGTGCCGGCGTCCAGGCGCGCGAAGTCCAGGTGCGGGTTGAGCGCGCGCAGCGCCTCGATCGAGACGGTCGCCTGCGCGCCGCTGCCCGGCCTGATCAGTCGGCCGGTCACGGCCTGCAGGTCGCTCGCTTGTTTGACGACGATCATGCGCATGGTGGTGGTCTCCGGGTCTAGCCGATCAGGTTGAACTTCTGCCAGTCCGGTGGCAAGGGGCCGCCGTTGAGCGCGATGCCGTGCGTGGTGACGTTGCCCAGCACCGCGGCCGACTTCGCGCCCTGGATGGTGATCGCGAACTCGTCGCACAGCACGCGGTTGGCGTTGACGATCACCGCCGGCGCGCTGATCTGCACCGCGGTGCGTCCGCCGCGGTACTCGCAGCGGTTGTCGTTGAACATCGCGTCGCCGCCGGCGGCGATCAGCACCGCCGGCACGCGCCCGCGCGACGTGAAGCGGTTGCCCAGCAGCGAGACGCTGGCGCCGCGCACCGCTGCCGCCCCGGCCGCGTCGAGCACCAGGTTGGCCAGGCCGATGAAAGCGCGGTCGGCCGCCAGCACCAGCGTGCGCCGCTCGTCCAGACGCAGCGTGGCGATGCCGGCGGCGCGCGACGGTGCCGCGGCGGCCAGCGTCGCTTCGTCCTCCACCATCGCCGCCATCCACGACGACTCGCGCCCGCCGGCCTGCGCGCCGTGGTCGCGCGCCACCTGGTTGTGGTGCACCTCGGCCTGGTGGCAAGGTGCGCGCACCATGATGCCCGCGCCGAGCCCGGCAAAGTCGGCGGCCGGCGCGATCTCGGCGATCTGGTTGCCGGCCACGCGCGCGCGCAGCACGCCCAGCGTCAGCACGCCCACCACCAGGCTGCCGCGCGCGGCCTGCACCGCGATGCGCCGCAGCGTGTTGCCGGCGATGGTGGCCTCGTCGGTGCGCGTGACGGCGATGCCCGCCACGATGCCGCGCCGGTCGGGTTCGCCGCGGATGTCGCGCAGGTGGTTGTTCTCGATCGACACCGCGCCCGCCTCGGCGTCGTCGCTCATCACGATGCCCAGGCCGCAGTCCTCGATGATGTTGAGCTTGACGATCAGCTCGGCCGTCGGCGCCAGCACCGCGATCGCCGCGCCTGCAAAGCCGCGCACCTGGTTGGCCAGCACCTGGGCCTGGTCGCTGCCGTTGGGGTCGAGTCCGCTGGCCAGCGTGATCGCCGCGCCCGCCGGCGCGCGCTGGCCCTGGCGCGAGGCGACCAGCTTGTTGGCTTCGATCCACGTGCCGTCGGTGCCGCAGGTGATGCCCGGGCCGTTGACGTTCAAGCCGTTGGCCTCGACGCGCAGCGACGCGCCGGGCAGCGCGAAGCCGAGCGCCGAGATGGCACCGTCGCGGCAGCCGAGCAGCTCGTTGCCGCGCACGCGCGTGCCCAGCAGGTGCGCCACGGGCCCGTCGAGCGCGATGCCCGCGCGCTGGCACCAGAGCACGTTGTCGTCGATTGCCAGCGCCGCCGCGAGCACGAAGCGCGCGCCCTCGGGCGCGGTCTCGGCGCGGATGCCGTCGGGCGCGATCAGGAAGTTGTCGCGGATCGCCACGCCGGCGCAGATGCCGGCCAGCGCGATCGCCGCGGCGCGGAAGTCGTTGCCGCCGAGCACCGCCACCACCAGGTCCGCCAGGCGCACGCCGGCCACGCTGCGCAGCAGGATCGCCGAGGCGCGGCCGAGCGAGATCACGGCGAGCTTTTCGATCGCCACCGCCGCGCTGGTCTCGACCTCGAACGCCGCGCCCGGCGCCGCGATCACGGTGGCCGGCCCCTGGCCGCGAATCGCCAGCGAGCGCGCCCCGGCCACGCGCACCGGCGCGTCGAGCGCGTAGGTGCCGGCGTGCAGGCACACCGTGCCGCCGCGGTCACGCACGCGGTCCACGGCGGCCTGGATCGTGAGCTGCCCGGTGGCGTGCGACTCGGGAGTCACGCACGCAGTGCAGGCGCAGTCGGCGGCCTGCGTGTCGGGCGGC
>CADEEN010000439.1 GCA_902826345.1 uncultured Burkholderiales bacterium
TGGCTGCATCGCTCGCCGCGGCGCTGGACCGGCCGCTGATGGGCGTGCATCACCTGGAAGGACATCTGCTGTCGCCGTTCCTCTCCGCCGATCCGCCGCGTTTTCCCTTCGTTGCCCTGCTGGTGTCCGGCGGCCACACGCAACTGATGTGTGCACAGGCCGTTGGCGACTACGAGCTGCTCGGCGAGACGATCGACGACGCCGCCGGCGAGGCCTTCGACAAGAGCGCCAAGCTGCTCGGCCTGGGCTACCCAGGCGGGCCGGCGCTGGCACGGCTGGCGCAGCAAGGCGATGCCACGGCATTTGTGCTGCCGCGTCCGTTGCTGCACAGCGGCGATCTGGATTTTTCGTTCGCCGGCTTGAAGACGGCCGTGCTGACGCAGGTGCGCAAATGTGAGGCATCGGGCAGCGCGAACTGGCGTGCCGATCTGGCGGCGGCCACCGAGGCGGCGATCACCGAAGTGCTGGTGAAGAAGTCGATACGAGCGCTGCGCGAGACCGGCTTGCCTCGGCTCGTCGTTGCCGGCGGTGTCGGTGCCAACAAGCGGCTGCGCGAACAACTGAATGCCGCCTGCGCCAAGGTGCGAGCGCAGGTGCACTACCCGGAACTGCACCTGTGCAGCGACAACGGCGCGATGATCGCGCTGGCGGCGGTGATGCGCGTGCAAGCCGGCCGCACGCAGCCGCAGCGCGACCTCACGTTCGACGTGAAGCCGCGCTGGGCGCTCGATCAGATCGAGTCGATCACTTAGTTGATCGTCAGACGCTTTGCCGCCGCCGCACGCTTCTTCGCCAGGATCAGCGACAACACGCCGCTGTCGAGCTTGGCTTGCGACGCGTCCTGATCGACTTCTTCGGGCAGCGTGAAGCTGCGCGCGAAGCTGTGCGACGAACGCTCGCGGTAGATCACGCGCTCGCCCTCTTTCTTCGTTTCTTCGCGCTGCGTCCTTGCGCTGACATCGACACGGCGGCCGTCGATCGTGATCTTCACGTCGTCCTTGGCAACGCCGGGCAGATCGATCGACACGTTGTAGCCCCCGTCGGTTTCGGCAACATCGAGCGACGGGCTGCGCAGCGCTGTCTCGGCGCCGAACGCGCTGTCGAACAAACGGTCGAAGGACCGCGACAGATCGGAAGCGGAGCGGGCAACAGGAACGAGGAACATGGTGAACTCCTAGAATGGTGGTGAGCGCCGATGTGCACTCATGCCGCTGAAACTTGGAGCGGCTTTTTTGTTTTCAAGATCAAGAATCAACATGAACCCACGACACCCCAATCGACGACACGCCCTCATGCTCGCCGCGGCGGCGGCCTGCGGCGCTGCCGCAGCGCAGACCACGGCGGCACCGCTGCGCATCGCGTTGATCGAGGGATTGTCCGGGCCTTTTGCAAATGCGGGCGAAGCCGTGTTTCGCAACCTGCTGTGGGCGACCGAGCGCGTCAACGAGCGCGGCGGCGTCAAGGTGGGCGGTACGCTGCGTCGGCTCGAGATCGTGCGCTTCGACAGCGAAGGCAACACCGAGAAGGCGCTGTCGCTGCTGCGCTCGGCCACCGATCAGGGCATCGGCTTCATCGCCCAGGGCAACAGCTCGGCGGCGGCCGCGGCGCTGATCGAAGCGCTGGACAAGCACAACGAGCGCGAGCCGCACAAGCGCGCGCTGCTGCTCAACTATTCGGCCGTCGATCCGACGCTGACCAACGAGCGCTGCAGCCCGTGGCACTTTCGCTTCGATGCGCACGCCGACATGCGGCTGGCGGCGCTGACCGAAGTTCTGCGCGCCGATGCGTCGCTGAAGAAGGTGTACCTCATCGGCCAGGACTACAGCTTCGGCCAGCATGTTCTGAAGCAGGCGCGGGCGATGCTCGCCGCCAAGCGGCCCGACATCGAGATCGTCGGCGACGAGTTGCATCCGCTCGGCCGCATCAAGGACTTCCTGCCGTACGCCGCGAAGATCCAGGCCAGCGGCGCGCAGGCGGTGCTCACCGGCAACTGGGGGAACGATCTGACGCTGCTCGTCAAGGCGGCGCGCGAAGTGAGCGCGGGTGTCAGGTTCTACACGTTCTACGGCAACGCGCTCGGGGCGCCTGCTGCGATCGGCGAGGCGGGCGTTGGCGCGGTCTATGCCGTGGCCGAGTGGCATCCGAACGTCGGTGGTGCGGCTTCGGATGCGTTCTACGCGAGTTTTCGCAAGCGCTTCGCCGAGCCGCGGGACGACTACGTGCACCTGCGCATGCAGGCTTTGGTCGAAATGCTGGCAGCGGCGGTCGAGCGCGCGGGAAGCGCCGACGCACTGGCGGTGTCGCGTGCGCTGTCCGGCGGTCGTTTCGACGCCAAATACGTCGGTGGCTTTCACGGCGCGACGATGCGCACGAGCGACCATCAATTGCAGCAGCCACTCGTCGTCAGCGTGATGGACCGCGCGGGCGCGCCTGGCGTGAAGCATGACGTCGAAGGTTCGGGCTTCGGCTTTCGCACCGTGCGCCGCTTCGAGGCCAGTGAGGTCGAGATGCCGACGAGCTGCAAGATGGCGAAGGTGGAGTGAGGATGAGAGACGCGATCCGGAACCTGCCGGCGTCACGCATCCGCGAAGTCGCCAACGCCGGCATCGGCCGCGATGACGTGCTCGCCTTCTGGTTCGGCGAGAGCGACGAGGTCACGCCCGAGGCGGTGCGGGACGCGGCGATGCAGTCGCTGGCGCTCGGTGAAACGTTCTACTCGCACAACCTCGGCCTGATCGAGTTGCGCGAAGCGCTGGCGGCGTACACGAGCGCCTTGCATCGGCCGGTGACCGTCGATCGCATCGCCGTCACGTCCTCCGGCGTCTCGGCGCTGATGCTGGCCACGCAACTGCTGGCGGGGCAGGGCGATGAAGTCGTCGCCGTGGTGCCGGTGTGGCCGAACCTGACGGCGCAGCCGGCGATCATGGGCGCCAACGTCAAGCGCGTTTCGCTCGTGCCGTGCGACGGCGCGTGGACGCTCGACCTGCAAAAACTGTTCGATGCGGTGACACCGGCCACGCGCATGCTGCTCGTCAACGCGCCGAACAACCCGACCGGCTGGACGCTGACGCGCGCCGAGCAGCAAGCGATCCTCGAGCATTGCCGCCGCACCGGCACCTGGATCGTCGCCGATGAGGTTTACGAGCGCTTGTGGTTCGGCGAAGGATCGACAGCACCGAGCTTCCTCGACATCGCCGAGCCCGACGACCGGCTGATCGTCGTCCACAGTTTCTCGAAGTCCTTCCTGATGACCGGCTGGCGCCTCGGCTGGATGGTGCTGCCGAACGGCCACCTCGACGCCATCGGCAAGCTGATCGAGTTCAACACCTCGTGCGCGCCGGTGTTCATTCAGCGCGCAGGGCTGGCGGGTCTGCAGACCGCCGAGACAGCGGTCCCGGCACTGGCACAACGCCTGCGGGTCTGCCGCGACACACTGGTCAACGGCCTGCAGCGTTTGCCGAACGTGCAGCTCGCCCGCCCGCACGGCGGCATGTACGCCTTCTTCCGCGTGCCCGGCCTGTCGGACGACTCGCTGGCCTTCGCCAAGCACCT
>CADEEN010000440.1 GCA_902826345.1 uncultured Burkholderiales bacterium
CCGCTGGCGCTGGTCGAGTTGCGCAACGGAGAGAACGCCCCGCCGAGCCACGTCGCCGGCACGCGCAACTTCTGGGCGCTGACGCGCTACAACTGGTCGAGCTACTACGCGCTGGCGGTGATCGATCTCGGCGCAGCGGTGGCCGAGCGCATGCAGCGGTGAGCGCTGATCGCATGCGCTTTCCCGCAGGCGGTCCGGATCAACTGACCAACGCCCGCAACCACTCCGGCAACGGTTGCGACTTCTGCGCCTTGAAGTCGGTCCACACCGTCTTGCTGCCGCCCTCGGCGTAGATCACGCCCGGGTTGTCCGTGCGTTCGAGCGTGATGAAGGTGTCGAAGCTCGAGCGCCCCGGGTTGGCGACGTAGTGCCTGGCCAGCACGTCGCCCGGAAATTCGAGTTGGCGGATGAAGTTGCAGAAGGCGTTGACGATCACCGGGCCGAGGCCGTTCGGGTCGGTCGGCGCGCCGATCTTGAACAGCCACTCGAGGCGCACGATCTCGAAGTAGCGGAAATAGATGGTGTTGTTGACGTGGCCCATCGCATCCATGTCGCCCCAGCGGATGGGGATCACCATCTCGTGCGTCAGTTTCTTGTCGCGCGGCACCTCGATTCGCATGCCCGCACTGTAACGGCGGCAGCGGGCAGTGCATTAGTACCGATGCGCGGATCAACGCCTGCATACGATGGCTCGCATCGGAAGGGAAACACCATGCATCCGCTGCAACGACCGGTGCTCGAGTTGCGCAGCCTCGCCCAGCGCGCCTTGTATCTGAAGAAGGAACGGCCGCTGGCGGCCGCCGCGTCGCCGCGATCGCTGAACATCCTGTTCTCGCAACACGACGGATGGGAGCAACACACGCGCCAGGGCTTTGCCGGCCTCGGCCACCGCTTGACGTTTGCGCCGATCGACCGGGCCGATCTGTCGCGCTTCCATTTGATCGTGCCGCTGTCCTTGGCCGACGCGCGCTTCCTGCGCGGCGAACCCGAGCACATCCGCGCTCACGTCGTGCCGCTGCCCGACGAGAGCTGCGCCACGTTGTGCCATGACAAGCCGCGTCTGAACGACATGCTGACCGCCGCGGGTTTCGGCGCTCATGTGCCGGCGATGGGCTTGGACCTCGCACCGCCGTTCGTCTGCAAGCCGGCGCGCGGCGAGAACAGCGACCACTGCGTGATGGTGGCAGGCTACGCTGACATCCTTCGCCTGGGCGACGCGCTCGACCAGCCGGGGCTGTTCCGTCAGACCGCAGTGCGCGGCGACGTGGAGTACGCGACGCACTTCATGATGAAAGACGGCCGCCTCGAGCGCGAGCTGACGGTGGCCTACCACCACGACGCGCCGCTGTACATCAAAGGCTCCGCTGCGCTGCCGCCCGCAGTGCGCGTGCTCGGTGACTGCCCCGACGCGCAGACGCTGACGGCGATGCTGCGCGCTGTCCGCTACAGCGGCATCGGCTGCGCCAACTTCAAGATGGCGGCTGGAAAGCTGCAACTGCTGGAGATCAACCCGCGCATCGGCGGCAGCCTGATGGAGTACTTCGCCACCTTCCTGCGCTCGCTGCCGCAGGCCAGGCCGACGCGCCGCGTCAGCGCGTCGCGCTGGTCGTGGCTCGACAGCGTGATCGACCCGCCGTCACTCGGCACGGCCTGACGCGACGGCGCCGCTGCGCAGCGCGGCGACTTGCGCTTCGAGCGCGGCCACGCGCGCTTCGAGCTGCTCCCACTGCAACGGCGCTGCCGTGGCCGCCTCGGGCGCTGTCGCTGCCTGCGCCGTCGGCGCCACGTCACCGCACAGCAGATGCGCCCAGCGCGGCTCGCGAGAGCCCGGCGCGCGCGCCAGCCTGACCACACGCGCCGGCTCCTTGGCGGCCAGTTCGTCGAGAAAGCCTTCGACCGACGAGATGTCGGCGAAGCGGTGCAGGCGCTCGCAATTCAGACGCAACTCGGCGGCGGTCTGCGGGCCACGCAAGATCAACGTCGCCAGCAGCGCCACCGATTGACCCGGCACGCCGAGCACGCGGCCGGCGTTGTGCTCGAACTTGACGACGCGGCTGCCGCTGCCCTCGAAGACCAGGCTCAGCGACTTCAGGCCATCGATCGCTTCGAGAACATCGCCATCGGCCAGCGCCATCACCGGCTCGCGCGCCGTCTTCTGACTGCAGCCGGCGACGAGCGCGTTGAGCGACAGCGGGTAGGTGTCGGGGACAGTGGCCTGCTTCTCGATCAGCACACCGAGCACGCGCGCCTCAACGGCCGTCAAGTGCCTCACAGGCCATAACCATCGTCGGCCGCGATCACCGCGCCGTTGACGAAGTGGCTTTCGTTGGCGCACAGCATCAGCAGCGTCGAGTCGAGATCCTGCGGCTTGCCGACACGCTTGCGCGGCAGTTGCTGGATCAGCTTCTGCCCCGACTCACCGGCCCACTGGTGGTGGTTGATCTCGGTGTCGATGTAGCCCGGGCAGATGGCGTTGACGTTGATGTCGAAGCGGCCCCACTCGAGCGCCATCGAGCGAGTCATGTGGATCACCGCGGCCTTTCCCATGCAGTACACGCCGATGCGGCTGCCCACGCGCAGGCCGGCCACCGAGGCGATGTTGACGATGCGCCCTCCCGTGTAGGTGCCGGGCGCCGTGCCCTTGGCGCGCGCGATCATGCGCTTGGCGACTTCCTGCGCGACGAAGAACGCGCCGCGCACGTTGGTGTTCATCATGAAGTCGTAGTCTTCCGCCGTCACCTCGGTCAGGTGCTGCGTGGTGCCGACACCGGCGTTGTTGACGAGGATGTCGATCGGCCCCATCTCGGTCTCGGCATGGGCCACCGCGGCGCGGATGCTCTCGATGCTCGTCACGTCCAGGCCGACCACGTGCGCATCGCCGTCGGCGGCTTCGATCTCGGCGCGCAAGGTCTTCAGGCGCTCGACCCGCCGCGCCGCCAGCACGACGCCGGCGCCGGCCGCGGACAAGGCCTTGGCGAACTGTTCGCCCAGGCCGCTCGATGCGCCGGTGACCAGCGCCACGCGCCCTGACAAGTCGATGCTGTAAGCCATGAGGTCTCCCGTCTGAACTGAAAATCACGATAGCACGGCATCCTAGAATCATTGTCATGAATGCGAAAGAACTGATCGAGAAGTACGGCCCTCGCGAGGCGATGGAGTACGACGTCGTCGTGGTCGGCGGCGGGGCGGCCGGACTGGCCTGCGCGATTCGCTGCAAACAGATCGCGCAGATGGACGGCAAGGAGGTCTCGGTCGTCGTGCTCGAAAAAGGCAGCGAGCCCGGCGCGCACATTCTGTCGGGCGCGGTGATGGACCCGCGCGCGATCACCGAACTGTTCCCGAACTGGAAAGAACTCGGCGCGCCGTTGAAGCAACGCGTGAAGACCGACGAGGTGCTGTTGCTCACCGAGCGCGAATCCAGACGCACGCCGAACTGGCTGATCCCCGACTGCCTGCACAACGGCGGCAACTACGTGATCAGCCTGGGCGCCGTGACGAAATGGCTCGGCGAGCAGGCGGAGCAACTCGGCGTCGAAATCTTC
>CADEEN010000441.1 GCA_902826345.1 uncultured Burkholderiales bacterium
GCGTTTCGTCGCAGGCGTAGCCGAACATCAGGCCCTGGTCGCCGGCGCCGGTGTTGAGCACGTCGTCGCTGGCCTGGTCGACGCCTTGCGCGATGTCGTTGCTCTGCTTGTCGTAGCAGACCATCACCGCGCAGCCGCGGTGGTCGATGCCGTAGTCGGTGTTGTCGTAGCCGATGCGCTTGATGACGTCGCGCGCGGTCTGGATGTAGTCCACGTTGGCGTTGGTCGTGATCTCGCCGGCCAGCACGACCAGGCCGGTGTTGGTCAGCGTTTCGGCGGCGACGCGGCTGACCGGGTCTTGTTTGAAGATCGCGTCGAGAATCGCGTCGCTGATCTGGTCGGCCACCTTGTCCGGGTGCCCTTCGCTGACCGATTCGCTGGTGAACAGAAAGTCGTTGCTTGCCACTTCGTAAACTCCTCGAGAGAAAACAGGTTTCGATGTTCGGCCCTTGCGTGGCGCCGACTCGAAACCTGGAGGAGCTTGCGGCGAACGCTTTAGCAGGATTTTTGAATCGCCCCGCAAGTAGTTCATAACTCGGCGATGCGGCGATTATAAGAACCATGTTGTCCCCTTTGGCCGTCGTGCGCTGGCTGTCCCACCGATCCTTGGGGGTGCTGCATGCGCTGGGCGCCGCGCTCGGCTGGGCCGGCTATGTCGTGTCAGGCAGTTACCGGCGGCGGCTGCGCGCCAATGCGGCGCGCGGCGGCATCAGCGCGGCGCAGCGTAGGGCCGCGGTGGCGCATGCCGGGCGCATGGTGGCCGAGCTGCCGCGGCTGTGGCTGCGGCCCGCCGCGCAAGCGCTGTCGCCGGCCGCGGTGTGGCAGGGCGCCGAGCGCATCGAGCGCGCGTTCGACGCCGGCCGCGGCCTGTTGCTGCTGACGCCGCACCTCGGCGCGTTCGAGGTCATCGCGCAGGCCTACGCCGAGCGCTTCGGCGCGCGCCAGCCGATGGTGGCGCTGTACCGGCCGGCGCGGCAGCCGTGGCTGCGCGAGCTCGAAGTGACGTCGCGCAACCGGCCGGGCCTGCTGACGGCGCCGGCGTCGCTGGCCGGCGTGCGGCAGATGCTGCGCGCGCTGCGCCACGGGCAGACGGTGGGCCTGTTGCCCGACCAGGTGCCGCCGCAAGGCATGGGCGTGTGGGCGCCGTTCTTCGGCCAGCGCGCGTACACGATGACGTTGGCGGCCAAGCTGTCGCTGCAGACCGGCGCGCCGATGCTGCTGATGCTCGGTGAGCGCCTGCCGCGCGCACAGGGCTGGCGCATCCGCGTCATCGACATGCCCGAGCCGCTGCCCGATGCAGCGCAGTTCGCCGGCGATGAAGCGGCGCACCAGACCGAGTGCGCTGCGGTGATCAACCGCGCGATGGAGTTCCTCGTCCGCCAGTGCCCCGAGCAGTACCTCTGGGGCTACCACCGCTTCAAGAACCCGCGGTCGTCATGAACGTCGGCGCGCGGTTCGCGATTGCGTTTCTCTGGGTCGTGCATTGGTTGCCGGCGGGCTGGCAGTCGGGCATCGGCGCGCTGGTCGGCGCGTTCGCCTACCGGCTGGCCGCGGGCCGTCGGCGTGTCGCGCGGCGCAACCTCGCGTTGTGCCTGCCCGAACTCGACGCGGCGGCGCGCGAGCGGCTGGTGCGAGACCACTTCCGCTGGCTCGGCCGCAGCATCGTCGAGCGCGGCTTGCTCTGGTACGCACCGCGCGAGCGGCTGATGCGGCTGATCGACGTGCAGGGCGACGTGACGTTTGCCGAGCGCAGCGAGGCGCCCGTGATGTGGCTGGTGCCGCACTTCATGGCGCTCGAAGCCGCAGCCACGGCAGTGCAGCTTTTCCAATCACGGCGCGGCGCGACGATCTACCAGAAGCAGAGCAGTGCGGTCTTCGATGCGGCGGTGCGCGCCGGGCGCGAGCGCTTCGGTGACTCGGTGTTGTTCTCGCGCAAGGACAGCGCCAAGCCGCTGATCCGCGCCATCCGCCAGGACAAGCTCGGCTTCTTCAATCTGCCGGACATGGACTTCGGCCGCAAGGACGCCGAGTTCGTGCCCTTCTTCGGCGTGCCCGCAGCGACGCTGATCGCGCCAGCGCGCATGGCGCGCCTGCTCGGCATGGTGGTGCAGCCGGTCGTCGCCGAGATGCGCGAAGGCGGCGGCTGGCGCGTCACCTTCCACGAGCCATGGAGCGGCTGGCCGACCGACGATCCGGTCGCCGACACGCTGCGATTGAATCAATGGATCGAAGCCGAGGTGCGACGCCACCCGGCGCAGTACCTGTGGGTGCACAAGCGGTTCAAGACGCGGCCGCGAGGTGAGGCGGGCTTGTACTGAACCGAGGCCGGATAATCCGCGCCATGCGATTGCGATTCACAAAAATGCAAGGCGCGGGCAACGACTTCGTCGTGCTCGACGCCACGCGCACACCGATCGAGCTGACGCTGCAGCAGGTGCAGCGCCTGGGCGATCGGCGCTTCGGCGTCGGCGCCGATCAGATCCTGGTCGTCGAGAACAGCGGCACGCCGGGCATCGACTTTCGCTACCGCATCTACAACGGCTTTTCCGGCGACGAGGTCGAGCACTGCGGCAACGGCGCGCGCTGTTTCGTGCGCTACGTGCGCGACAAGGGCCTGACCGACAAGCCGATGGTGCGCGTCGAGACGGTGAACAACGTGCTCGAGCTGCACTGGCGCGACGACGGGCGCGTGACGGTGGACATGAACACGCCGCTGTTCGATCTCGAGCGTGTGCCGTTCGATGCCAGCGGGTTGACGCCGCGCGAAGTCAATGGCTTCGCTTTGTGGCCGGTGACTGTGGACGGCCGCATCATCGAACTCGCCGTGCTGTCGATGGGCAACCCGCACGCCGTGTGCCGCGTCGATGACCTGAACGCGGCGCCCGTGGCCACGCTCGGCCCGTTGATCGAACACCATCCGCGCTTTGCGCACAAGGTCAACGCCGGCTTCATGCAACTGATCTCGCGCCGCGAGGTTGCGCTGCGCGTGTACGAGCGCGGCGCCGGTGAAACGCTGGCTTGCGGCACCGGCGCGTGCGCCGCGGTCGTGGCCGGCGTTCGCGCCGGCTGGCTCGATGCCGAAGTCGATGTGCACACGCGCGGCGGCGTCTTGACGATCGAGTGGGCCGGCGCCGACTCTCATGTGTTCATGACCGGCCCGGCCGAAACGTCTTTTGAGGGAGAAATCGAACTGTGACTGCTGCCGTTCCGCAAGGAATCACCGAAGACGACATCGCCAGCTACCTGGTCAACACGCCGGCGTTCTTCGAGCGCCATGCCGAGCTGTTGGCGACGATCCAGCTGCAGAGCCCGTTCGGCCAGCGCGCCGTCTCGCTGCAGGAGCGGCAGATGGAGATGCTGCGCGAGCGCATCAAGGGCCTCGAGAAGAAGCTCGTCGAGATGATCCGCAACGGCCAGGACAACGTGGCCATCGCCGACCGCCTGCACCGCTGGACGCGCGCGCTGATGCTCACGCCCGAGCCGGCGCACCTGCCCGAGGTGCTGGTGCGCGAATTGCAGCAGCAGTTCCTGGTGC
>CADEEN010000442.1 GCA_902826345.1 uncultured Burkholderiales bacterium
CGAGTGGGACGCGCCGCTCGCCGCGTTGATCCCGACCGTCGACGTCGCGCATCTGCGCAAGGACATCCTGCACGCCGATCCCTCGGAGCGGCCGACGCACGACTACTACAACCGTGTCATGACGCTGGTCGAGGAAGGCAAGTCGGTCGGCTGGGACGGCCGCGCCTGCGTGCGCCGCTCCTCTTTCCGCGTCTGCGATCTCGGCATCCAGAGCCTGCTGCTGCGCGGCGACGAGGATCTCGCCGTCCTCGCGCGCGCGTCCGGCATGACGCGCACGGCGGAGCAGCTCGAGGCGTGGCGCGCACGCTCCATCGCTGCCATGGCGCAGCTGTGGAACCCGATCGCCGGCGCCTTCCAGAGCCGGGATCTCAAGACCGACCGGCTGCTCGACGCGCTGTCGGTCGGCGCCACGCGCGACGTGACCTTCACCTACACCGCCACCGACAACAGCGGCGCGGTCAGCAACGTGGCCACGGTGACGATCACCGTCACCGGCACCAACGACGGCCCGGTGGCCTTCAACGCCGCGAGCAGCACCGGCGAGAACTCGACGCTCAATGCCAACGTGCCGGCCGCAAGCGACGTCGACGGCACGATCGCCAGCTACGCGCTGGTCGGCAACGTCGGCGCGAACGACGGCAGCCTGATTTTCAACACCGACGGCAGCTACAGCTTCGCCACCGGCAGCGACTTCGACACGCTGGCCGCCGGCCAGAGCCGCACGGTCAGCTTCACCTACACCGCCACCGACAACGACGGCGCCGTCAGCGCACCGGCCACGGTGATCATCACAGTCACCGGCGCCAACGACGCGCCGACCGGTGCCGATGCCGCCTACACGATCGCCGAAGACGGCATCCGCGCCTTCAGCGGCAGCGACTTCGGCTTTGCCGACGTGGACGTCGGCGACACGCTGGCCGCGGTGCGCATCGATGCATTGCCCACCGCCGGCGCGCTGACCTTGAACGGTTCGGCAGTCAGCGCCGGCCAGGTGATCGACGCCGCCGATCTGCCGAACCTGGTCTTCACGCCCGTGGCCGACGCCACCGGTGCGCCCTACGCCAGCTTCACCTTCAGCGTGCAGGACAGCGGCGGCTTGTTCGACGCCGCGCCGAACACGATCACGCTCGACGTGAGCCCCGTCAACGACCCGCCCGTGGCTGTCGTCACGCCGGCATCGGGCGACGAAGACACACCCATCGCCGTGTCGCTCGGCGGCACCGACATCGACGGCACGATCGCGTCGGTGCGCGTCACCATGCTGCCGGGCAACGGCACGCTGTTCCTGGCCGACGGCGTCACGCCGGTCGTCGCCAACGCCGCGCTGACGCCGGCGCAGGCGGCGTCGCTGGTCTTCGTGCCGGCCGCCAACTTCACCGGCACGGTCAACGTTGCTTTCACCGTCACCGACAACAGCGGCGCGACCTCGGCGCCGGCGGTGACGCCGATCAGCGTTGCGCCCGTCGTCGACCCCGCCATCTCGATCGACGACGTGAGCGTGGACGAAGCCGCGGGCACGATCACCTTCACCGTCACGCTCGACCAGCCGACCAGCGCCACCGTGTCGGTCAACTACGCCACGACGAACGGCAGCGCCACGTCGCCGGCCGACTACGCGGCAGGCAGCGGCACGCTGAGCTTCGCGCCCGGCGTGACGACGCAGACGGTGACGCTCAACGTCAGCGACGACGCCGTCTTCGAGGGCAACGAAAACTTCAGCGTGTCGTTGAGCGGCGCGGTCAACGCGACGATCGCCGACAACAGCGGTACGGGCACGATCACCGATGCCGGCGACACGCCGACGATTGCCGTCAGCTCGCCGACGGTCGGCGAAGGCGGCGCGGCCGTCTTCACCGTCTCGCTGAGCAACGCCTCGACGACCGCGGTGACCTTCAACCCGACGCTCGCCTCGGGTACGGCGACGGTGGGCGCTGATACCGCGACGTCGCTCGAATATTTCGACGGCGCGGCGTGGGTCACCGTGACCGCCGCCGGCGTCACGCTGGCTGCGGGCACGACCAGTGTGCAAGTGCGCGTGGCGACGAGCGACGACGTCGCCGACGAAGGCGACGAAACCTTCTCGCTGACCGCCACGGTCACCGCCGGCACGACGGCCAATCCGAGCGCCAGCGGCACGGCGACGATCACCGACGACAGCGACGTGACGAGCCTCGCGCTGACCGCATCGCCGAGCGTCGCCGAGGGCGGCGTCATCGTCTACACCGCCACGCTGACCAGCGCCGCCGTGACGCCGCTGGCGGTGGTGCTGTCGAGTGGGCAGACGATCAACATCGCCGCCGGCGCGACGACCGGCAGCGTATCGATCGCCGCACCGGGCGACGATCCGTATGTCGATGCCGGCAGCGTCTCGCGCAGCATCGCGTCCACGTCCGGCGGCGGCTTCGAGTCGCTCACGGTCGATGCGTCGGCCGCGACGACCGCCGTCAGCGACACGATCGACACGACCACGGTGTCGATCACCGGCGACGCCGTTGTCGCTGAAGGCTCGACGGCGAGCTACACCGTCTCGCTGACCAGCGCCGCGCAGACCGCCGTGACTGTGAACCTCACGTACAGCGGCGTCGCTGCCGATGGCAGCGACTTCACCGGCGTGGCCACGGTCACGATTCCCGCAGGTTCGAGCAGCGCCAACTTCAGCCTCGCCACGCTGCAAGACGTGCTGGCCGAAGGCAGCGAGAGCTTCACCGTCACCGTCACCAGCGCAGCCGGCGGCAACTTCGAGAACCTGGTCATCAGCGCCGCCAACGGCGCAGCGACGACGAGCATCACCGACGACGACACCCCTGCCCTGTCGGTGGACTCGCCGACCGTCGGCGAGGGTGGTTTCGCCGTCTTCACCGTGTCGTTGTCGAATCCTTCCACCACCGCGGTCACGTTCAACCCGACGCTGTCGTCGGGCACGGCCACGGTCGGCACCGACACCGGCACCGCGCTCGAATACTTCGACGGCAGCTCATGGGTCGCCGTAACCGCCGCCGGCGTGACGCTGGCTGCGGGCGCGACGAGCGTGCAAGTGCGCGTGGCGACCACCGACGACTTCGCCGCCGAAGGCAACGAGGCCTTCGCGCTGACCGCCACCGTCACCGCCGGCACGACGGCCAATGCATCGGCCAGCGGCACGGCGACGATCACCGACGACATCGATGCGACCACGGTCACGC
Source organism: uncultured Burkholderiales bacterium (assembly GCA_902826345.1). Taxonomy (GTDB): domain Bacteria; phylum Pseudomonadota; class Gammaproteobacteria; order Burkholderiales; family Burkholderiaceae_C; genus CADEEN01. The sequence continues at coordinate 3,183 of CADEEN010000442.1, forward strand.
TCAGCGCCACGCCGAGCGTCGCCGAAGGCGGCACGATCACCTACACCGCCACGCTGAGCAACGCCGCAGTGACCGCAATGACGATCACGCTGTCCAACGGCGCCGTGATCACCATCGCCGCCGGTGCGACGAGCGGCAGCACGCCCGTGGCGGCGCCGAGCGACGACGTCTACATCGACGCCGGCAGCGTCTCGGCGACCATCGCCGCCACCAGCGGCGGCGGCCTCGAAGCCGTCACGATCGACCCCTCTGCGGCGACGACTGCCGTCACCGACACGATCGACACCACCACTGCGACGTTGACGGCCACGCCGAGCGTTGCCGAGGGCGGCACGATCACCTACACCG
>CADEEN010000443.1 GCA_902826345.1 uncultured Burkholderiales bacterium
GCGCCACGCCGAACTCGTCGCTGATGCCGTTGCCGCCCATCATGTCGCGCGCGGTACGGGCGATGTCGAGCGACTTGCCGCAACTGTTGCGCTTGATGATCGACGTGGCCTCGACCGATGCCGTGCCCGCGTCCTTCATGCGCCCGAGCTGCAGGCAGGCCTGCAGGCCGAGCGTGATCTCGGTCAGCATGTCGGCCAGCTTCTTCTGGATCAGCTGGTTGGCCGCGAGCGGCCGGCCGAACTGCTTGCGGTCGAGCGTGTACTGGCGCGCGCGATGGAAACAGTCTTCAGCCGCGCCGAGCGCCCCCCAGGCGATGCCGTAGCGCGCGCTGTTCAGGCAGGTGAACGGACCCTTCAGGCCGCGCACTTCGGGGAAGGCGTTGTCCTCGGGGCAGAACACCTCGTCCATCACGATCTCGCCGGTGATCGACGCGCGCAGGCCGACCTTGCCGTGGATCGCCGGCGCGCTCAGGCCCTTCGCGCCCTTGTCGAGCACGAAGCCGCGGATCGAACCGGCCTCGTCCTTGGCCCAGACAACGAAGACATCGGCGATCGGGCTGTTGCTGATCCAGGTCTTGGCACCCGACAGCGAATAGCCGCCGGGCACCTTCTTCGCGCGCGTCACCATGCTGCCGGGGTCGGAGCCGTGGTTCGGCTCGGTCAGGCCGAAGCAGCCGATCCATTCGCCGCTGGCCAGCTTCGGCAGGTACTTCTGCTTCGTCGCCTCGTTGCCGAACTCATTGATCGGCACCATCACCAGCGACGACTGCACGCTCATCATCGAGCGGTAGCCGGAGTCGACGCGCTCGACTTCGCGCGCGATCAGGCCGTAGGCGACGTAGTTCAGCCCAGCGCCGCCGTAAGCCTCGGGAATCGTCGGTCCGAGCAGGCCGAGCTCGCCCATCTCGCGGAAGATCGCCGGATCGGTCTTCTCGTGGCGGAAGGCGTCGAGCACGCGCGGCTGCAGGCGCTCCTGGCAGTAGGCGTGCGCCGCATCGCGGATCGCGCGCTCGTCGGCCGTGAGCTGGGCGCCCAGCGCGAGCGGGTCAGCCCAATCGAAGGTGGCATGTGCCATGGTCGGTCTCCAACTCAAATTGCGGTCTTCTGCGCGCAGGACAGCTGGGCGCAGGAGACAAGCATAGAGACTACTTCAGGGACGATCCAGCAGGAACCGGCCGAAGAAGGCCGCGAGCGCGTCAAACGCGTCCAGCGGCAGGACGTTGGCGACGTACTGATCGGGACGCACAACGACGATCGCGCCCTGCGCGCGGTCGATGCCGCGCAGCTCGAAGATGTCGGCGCCGTGCTTCGACTCAGGGCAGAAAACCTTCTCGTAGTCGATCAGCCCGAAGCGCCCCTTGCGCGGCAGCAGCAGCGGCGGCAGCGTTTCAACTTGCACGTCGCGGTGCGGCTGCTGGAACACGGCGCGCACGTCGATCACGCTGTCGATGTCTGCCTCGCTCGGCGTGAAGCGGCGGATCGGCGAGTGCGGCGACTCGGCGAGGAAGTCCGCGAGCGCGAGCAGACGCGCGCCGCTCGCGTCGGCAAAGAGGTAGAGCCGCCAGGCGCCGTCGGCGCGTGCGGCGTGGCCGAGATGCATCGGCTTGGCGTCCGCGAGGCGCACGACCGGGGCCGAGTGAAAGCGCATGCCGATCGGAAAGCCCTTGGCCAGCGCCTGGTGCGTGGCCTCGGCCGTGAGCACCGTGGTCGGTGCGTACTGCGTCGCCACACCGGCGGTGTAGCGGCCCGACATGACGAAGTACGCCTGCAGTTCGGCCGGATCGACGCCGCCGAGTTGCGGCCGCTGCGGATCCTTGGGCTGCGACGCCATGATCTTCGACCACTCCTTGTCGAAGTCGATCAGCCCTTGCGCGATCGCCTGGCGTTCGGCGGAGTAGGTGCGCAGCAGCTCCGGCTCGGCACGCCCTTCGAGCACCGAAGCCAGTTTCCAGCCGAGATTGAACGCGTCCTGCATCGACACGTTCATGCCCTGCCCGGCCTTGGCGCTGTGGGTGTGACAGGCGTCGCCGGCGATGAAGACGCGCGGCAGGCGCGTTGCCGCCTCGCTTGCCGGCACGTCGTCGAAGCGATCGGTGACGCGCTGGCCGACCTGGTAGACGGCGAACCAGGCCACGCTCTTCACGTCGAGCGTGTAAGGACGCAGCACGCGCTGCGCGGTCGCGATCACCGACGCCTGCGTGTGCTTGTCGCGCAAGGCCTCGCGCTGGTTCGGATCGGTGTCGCCGAGGTCGACGTACAGCCGCACCAGGTAGCCGCCCTCGCGCGGGATCACCAGGATGTTGCCCTCGTCGGCCGACTGGATCGCGGCCTTGAGCCGGATGTCCGGGAAGTCGGTGGTGGCCAGCATGTCGACCACACCCCAGGCATGGTTGGCGAAATCGCCGCGCAGCTCGACGCCGATGGCCTCGCGCACCTTGCTGCGCGCGCCGTCGCAGCCGACGACGTACTTGGCGCGGATCGTCTTGTGCGCTCCGCTGGCGACGTTGCGTAGCGTCACGACCACCGGATGGTCGCCGTCCGCCTCGACCTTCAGCGTGACGAACTCGATGCCGTAGTCGGCTTCGAGCCGCGTCGGCGACTGGCGCGCGTGGTCGAGCAGGTATTGCTGCATGCGCGCCTGGTTGACGATGACATGCGGCATCTCCGACAGGCCGTCTTCGGTGTCCTGCACGCGGCCGGTGCGCACGATGCGCGTGCGGTCCTGCGGCGACGGGCGCCAGAACGCGGTCTCGTTGACCCAGTGGGCTTCACGCACGAGCTGGCCGGCCAGGCCAAAGGCTTCGAACATCTCGACCGTGCGGCAGGCCACACCATCGGCCTGGCCGACCTGCAGCGGCCCGTCGCGGCGCTCGACCAGGCGGGTCGTGATGCCGGCAAAGGTGGACAGCTGCGCCGCCAACAGCGCGCCGGCAGGCCCGCTGCCGACGATCAGCACGTCCACCGTGTCCGGCAGGCCCGCAGACCGGTCTTCAACCCCAGGCGCTGCGGCGCGAACATCGGGGTCGCCGGGCGTGTAGCCGTTCAGATAGAACTGCATGCGGTCTCCTTCGACCAGCGGATTGTTGTTCGGCGCTCAGGTGAACGCAAAGTCCACTTCCGGCTCCAAGCCGCTGACGATGCGCGCGATGCTCTTGCCCGAGCCGCACGAGTGCGTCCAGCCGAGCGTGCCGTGGCCCGTGTTGAGGAACAGGTTGGCCACTTTGCTGCGGCCGATGATCGGCACGTTGCTCGGCGTGGCCGGGCGCAGGCCGGTCCAGAACTGCGCTTGCGTGCTGTCGCCGGCGCCGGGAAAGAGCTCTTCGACGCGGCGCACGATCGCTTCGCAGCGCACGCGGTTCAAGTCGCGGTCGTAGCCGTTGAGCTCGGCCGTGCCGGCGATGCGCAGGCGGTTGCCCAGGCGTGAGAAGACGAGCTTGTACTCGTCGTCGGTCAGCGAGACCTGGTGCGCCATCGACTCGTCCTTCACCGGCATCGTCACCGAGTAGCCCTTGGCCGGAT
>CADEEN010000444.1 GCA_902826345.1 uncultured Burkholderiales bacterium
CACCTATGCGTAGCTCCCGACTATGTGCAGTTGGCACCCGTGCATCGGTGACCGGCGCTCAATGCAGCGGGCGTCGCAGCAGCGGTTTCGCGCGCGGCTGAGTGAGTTGCTGTACATAGTTTCCCGCTTCAGATGCACTGGCAGCTCCACTACCTGGAGACCGCCATGAGTTCGACACGCCTCTCAACACCCAACCCTGCCGTCACTGACGACTGCTGCGCGCAGTTGGCGGAACACGAGCCGGCCTACCGCAAGTACCTGCTCGACCGCGGCAACGTCAAGAGCTACGTGCGTAGCTGCGAAGCCGCCGTCGCTCACCTGTCGACGTGGATGGTGCAAGCGCACAAGAGCTTCGCCGACATCGGCGAGCAACTCGTCGCCGAGTTCGCGCAGGAGCACCTTCCTCGATGCAAGTGCGCAACGCCGGCGCGCCGCCGCGAAGACGTGATGTCTGCGCTGCGTCATCTCCTGGTCGTGCTGCGCGATGCGGGTGCCATCGCTCCCGAGGCACAGGACACGACGCCGGTGGGCGAGGAACTGCGCCGCTTCGATCGGCACATGACCCAAGTGCAAGGCCTCGCGGCGAGAACGCGCGAGAACGCGGTGCGCATGGTCGGCCGGCTGCTGCGCGGGCAGTTCGCTGATGGGGCCGTCGAGTTCGGTGCGATCACGCCCGAGCACGTTCGAGGGTTCTTCGCCGAGCAGGCCAAGCTCTGCAAGGCGCCGACGAGCCTTCGCTCAGTGGTCTCTGGCCTGCGCTTGTACTTCCGATGGCATTCGATGCTGGGGGATCGTGTCCATGCGCTTGCCGGTGCGATATCGCCTCCCGCGTACTGGCAGCAGTCATCGCTTCCCAGGTCGCTGGCGCCGGCCGAAGTCGAACAGCTCGTGGCCGCGCTTGGTCAGCCCGGGCCGTCGATGCGCCGCGCCGACGCCATGGTGCGTTGCGCCCTCGATCTGGGCTTGCGCATCGGGGAAGTCGCCCGCTTGAGTCTGGACGACATCGATTGGCACACCGGCACGATCACTCTGCGCCGAACCAAGGGCCGACGCGAGGACGTGATGCCTTTGCCAGCGGCGACCGGCCAGGCCATCGCCGCGTATCTGTGCAACGAGAGGCCTACGACGCTGCATCGCATGGTGTTCGCCAGCCACAAGACGCCGCGCGAACGCTGCATCTGCGCCGCCCTGGTGGGCAAGACCATCCGCGAAGCCTATTCCCGCGCCGGCCTTCCCCATACGCGTGCGCACCTGCTGCGCCACACCATGGCCAGCCGACTGCTGGCCGGGGGCTCCTCGCTCAAGGAGGTGGCCGACGTTCTGCGGCACCGATCGCTGAACACCACGCTCGTATACGCCAAGCTCGACAGCCGTCGGCTCGTCGCCGTGGCGCTGCCTTGGCCGGGAACGTCGGCACCCACCGTCGGGAGCCGGGCATGAAGGACGATCTGACGGCGTTCGTGGAGCGCTTTCTCGCCGAGCGTCGGCGCCTGGGCTTCCAACTCACCTCTGTCGCATACAGCTTGCGCAGCTTTGCCGAACATGCGCGAGCCAGCGGCCATCGAGGTCCCTTGACTGTTAAGGTGATGACTCGGTGGGCTCGTGAAGACAGCCGCCGCAGCAAGCAGCCCCGAGCCTGGGCGCAGCGGCTCAGGCAGTTGCGATCCTTCGCGCGCTGGCTGCGGCAGTTCGAACCGAGCACCGAAGTGCCGGACGACACGATCTTCGGACGGCGGCACGCGAGAGGGACGCCACACATCTACAGCGAACAGGAGGTCGAGGAGCTGCTGGCCGCTGCGAGCCGCCTCGATGCCCAGCGTGGATTGCGAGGCGTCGTCTACGAGACGCTGTTCGGTTTGATTGCAAGCACCGGGCTGCGTGTGTCCGAGGCGCTGGCACTGCACGTCGGCGATGTGGATCTGCGCCTTGGCGTCCTGACCATCAGGCGCACGAAGTTCGGCAAGTCCCGCGCGGTGCCACTGCATCCGAGCACGAACCGGGCGTTGACCGAGTACCGCGTCAAGCGCGATCTCGCCGGCGCCTCCTCGGGCGCTGGCGAACCATTCTTCATCGGGGCGCGCGTCGACGTGTTCGGCAAGCCGTTGGCGCCGCACCAGGTCAGATGCGTCTTTGCCGGCATGCGTCGCGAACTTGGCTGGATCAATAGGGGAACCCATCACGCGCCGCGCATCCACGACCTGCGGCACACCTTTGTGGTCCGGCGCGTATTGCTGTGGCAGCAGGAGCAAGTCGACGTGGATCAGGCGATGCTGTCGCTGTCGACGTACATAGGGCACGCGTGCGTGACCGACACCTATTGGTACCTGCAGGCGGTGCCCGAGCTCATGGCGCTGGCCGCCCAGCGGTTCGAGTCCTGCATGCCGGAGGTGCAGCATGCGTGAAGCGATCCACAGGCCCCCGAGCTTTGCGGCGCTGGTTCAGGAGTTCTTTACCGAGTACCTGGTCGCGCAACGGGCGCTCAGTGCGCAAACCGTCGCCTGCTACCGCGACGCGTTCACGCTTTTTCTGCGGTTCGCGGCGCCGCACCTCGGCAAGACGCCGACCAGCATGCGCTTGGCGGACATCACGTCGGAGCTGATCCTGAGGTTCTTGGCCCACCTGGAGCAGGAGCGTCACAACTCAGTGCGCAGCCGCAACCTGCGGCTCACTGCCTTGCGCGCGTTCCTGAAGTTCGCCGCCCGGCGTGACGTGACGGCTCTGCACACGGTCGAGCGCGCGATGGCCGTGCCGATGAAGCGTTTCGAGCGACCGCTTCTTGGTCACCTGACGCGCCCGGAGATGCTGGCCGTGCTGGGCCAGCCCGGCAGCGATTGGACCTCGCAGCGCGATCACCTGTTGCTGGCCATGCTCTACAACACGGGCGCGCGCGTGTCGGAGATCGTCGGCGTGCGTGTCGTCGATGTGGTGCTCGACGGCAGCGCCTGCGTTCACTTGCATGGCAAGGGGCGCAGGGAGCGCTCGGTGCCGCTGTGGAAGTCCACCGCTCTCGAAGTCCGGGCCTGGCTGCGACTGAACGCGCAACTGCGCGGCGACACCGCTCTGATCCCCAACCGCGATGGTCATGCGATGACGCGGTGCAACGTCGCGCAACGCCTGGCGCTCGCGGTCGGCCGCGCCGCACACGACCAGCCGAGTCTGAAGGCCAAGCATGTCTCGCCCCACACGCTCAGGCACACGACCGCGATGCACCTGCTGCAATCGGGCGTGCCATTCAACGTCATCGCGCTGTGGCTCGGCCACGAGAGCACGAACACCACGCATCGCTACGTCGAGGCGAACCTGGCGATGAAGGAGAAGGCGCTGGCTCGGCTTGAAGCGCCCGACACGACGCTGAGGCGGTTTCGCGCTTCGGACGAACTGCTCAAGTTCTTGCAGGCGCTTTGACTATGCAAAGAGGTCGCCGGCTCTCGTGGCCTCGCGCCGCGTGGGGCCGGCGATGGCTCGGCCACGCGACTGCACATAGTCGGGAGCTACGCATAAGTG
>CADEEN010000445.1 GCA_902826345.1 uncultured Burkholderiales bacterium
TTGGGCGCGAGTGCTGCTGCGCTTCGTCAACGAGCGCGGCGAGGTCGATTTCCAGGCGCTGGCGCGCGAGCGCGGCGACCTCGACCGCTGGCTGCGCCATGTCGCCGACACGCCGCTCGATCGTCTCGGCGACGGCGCCGAGCGCATGGCGCACATGATCAACGCCTACAACGCGCTGTCGATGGGCAACGTCATCGACAGCGGCATCCCGCACAGCCACGACGGCTGGAACAAGCTGCGCTTCTTCGTGCTGCGCAAGTTCGAGATCGGCGGCGCGCGCATGTCGCTCTACGCATTCGAGAACGACGTCATCCGGCCGGCGGCGCGGCGGCGCAACGACCCGCGTGTGCACTTCGCCTTGAACTGTTCGGCGCGTTCGTGCCCGCAACTGCCGCGCGCACCGTTCACTGCCGCCCGGCTCGACGCCGAGCTCGAACGCGAAACCCGCGCCTTCTTCGCCCGGCCGGAAAACTTTCGCATCGACCGCGCCGCGCGCACGCTGTGGCTGAACGCGATCCTCGACTTCTACAGCGAAGACTTCGTGCCGCAGCCGGCCGACAGCCTGCTGTCGTATGCCAACCGATACGCGCCCGAACCGGCGCCGCCCGACTTTGCCGTACGCTTCAGCGCCTACGACTGGACCATCGCCGCATCCCGACCCACGACGCCATCATCGCGATGAACGTCGTGACACCTTGAACGCGCCGCCCGGCGCATGCTGGAGAGACCACGACATGACATTCGGACGATCAACGACCCTTCGCTCGCTTCTCTGCGCCAGCGCCATCGCAGCCGCAGGCGCTGCCCACGCCGCCGACGGCGTCATCGCCGTCAAGAGCGCGCACCCGCCGAAGGCCACGCTCGACCGTTTCGAGGCCACCGCGAAGGAGCGCGGCCTGATGGTGTTCGCGCGCATCGATCACGCCGCCGGCGCGCAGAAGGTTGGCAAGACGCTGCGCCCGACCGAGCTGCTGATTTTCGGCAACCCGCAGGGCGGCACGCCGCTGATGGAGTGCGCGCAATCGGCCGGCATCGACCTGCCGCTGAAGGCGCTGGCATGGGAAGACGCGCAGGGCCAGTCCTGGCTCGGCTACAACGATCCGGCGTGGCTGGCGCAGCGCCATGGCGCGGCGTCGTGCCCCGTGGTCGAGAACCTGAAGAAGGCGCTGTCGGGTCTGGCCGAAGCGGCAACGAAGCAGTAGGCGCCGATCAGCCGAGCACGAGTTCGGCGACGTCGTCCCACAGCTCGGCCGGCACGCGGCCGCGCACGCTCTTGGCCAGGGCGCCCTGCTTGTCGAAGATGAGCGTGGTGGGCGCGTTCTTCGGCAGCTCGCCGAAGTTGTCGCGGTGCTCGTTCGAGCCGCGCCACAGGTGCATGAACTGCTTGCGCATCGGCGCAGCCAGATCGAAGACACGCTCGTAATTGCGCATGTCGTCGGCGCTGCGGTCCTGGTTCAGCGCCAGGATGACGAAGGGCTTGCCCATCCAGCCGTCGAGGTTGCGTCGCAGCTCGGGCAGCTTGTCGAGGCACACCGGGCAGCTCGCCGACCAGGCGAACACCAACACCACCGAACCGCGCAGCGCCTCCAGGCTGATGCGCTGGCCGCGGCTGGTGATGCCGGCGAGCGCGGGCGCCGCGCCGGCCGCCTTCGGCGCAGACTGCGCTCGTGTCACAGCGGCCGCGCCGAGCAGCGGCAGGGCCATGGCCAGCGGCGACTGCAACGGCAGCAGCAGGATGTGACGGCGCGATGTCATGGCACAACGACTCCAAGGCAGGACAGAACACAGCCTAGTCGCCTCGTCACGCACCGTCTTGCGCGACGGCATCACGCCGCGGCGCGCGGCGTGATCTCCTGCACGGCTATTCCTCGCTCTCGCGGTAGGCGCGCCAACGCGGCAGTGCCTGGCGCATCAACGCCACCTGGCGGAAAAATCGCGGGCAGGCCGCACACGCCTTCAGGTGCGCACGCACCGCCCAACGCTCGAAGAAGCCGAGCCTGCGGTCCTCCCCGGCCAGCACCAGGGCGGTGACTTCGCGACAGTTGCGTTGCAGCAGTTTCATCGTCAGGCAGCCGTTTTGTTGCCGAACCAGCGCTGCTGCAAGCAGGTCTGCAAGCGCAGGCGGGCACGGTGCAACAGCACCCACGCATTCGTCGAGGTGATGCCCAGTTCCTTGCAGATCTCGGCCGTGTCGAGCTCGAGCCACTCGCGCATCATGAAGACCCGTCCCTGCACGCCGGGCAGCATCTCGACGCAGACCTCGAGCACCTCGAAAAACTCGCGCCGGCCGAGCGTGGCCTCGGGGTCGCCCCACTCGGCCGGCGCCTCGCGCCACATGCCGCCGTCGTTGAACAGCAGCGCGTCGATGTCTTCGCCGTCTTCGGGTGTCGTCATCGAGACCTCGCGCGCGTGACGGCGGATCTGATCGACCAGCTTGTGCTTCAAGATACCGACCAGCCAGGTCTTCAGTTGCGACTGGCCGGCGAAGGCCTGCGGCTTGGCCAGCGCGGCGAGCACGGTTTCGCTGACCGCGTCTTCGGCCCAGGCCTCGTTGCGCAATTGGGCGCGCGCAAAGCGCATCAGTTGCGGGCGCAGGGTTTGTACGGCGGTGGCGAACTCGGACACTCGGCAAGCACACAAAGCATCGAGTCAGTGTAAGTTAGACCTTGCGGCAGCGACCACTGCACGCGGCGGGCTCATCCGCGGCCCGCGCACCCTCACCCCTTCAGGAGTTCCCGTCATGAACCACCGTCTCGTCGTTTCGTCCGCCCTCGCTTCGGTGATGGCTCTCGGCCTCGTCGCCACCGCCGGCGCCGCGTCGCACGCCATGGAAAAGCCGAAGGACAAGGAGAAGTGCTACGGCATCGCCAAGGCCGGCGCCAACGATTGCGCCAACCTCGCGGGCACGCATTCCTGCGCCGGCCAGAGCAAGGTCGACAACGACGCCGGCGAGTGGAAGTACGTCGCCACCGGCACCTGCAAGACGATGAAGGGCATGAGCGCCGACGAAGCCAAGATGAAGATGAAGAAGTGATCGGCAAGGTTGGCCTGGCCAATGATCACCGGCATCGGCTGGCGCCACGAACACGAGCGCGCCTTGTTGCAGGGGCAGCCCGCGCTGCCCTTCATCGAGGTGCACTCGGAAAACTTCTTTGCCGATGGCGGCGCCTCGCTGGCGCTGCTGCATGAGGCGCGGCAGACGTACGAGCTGAGCCTGCACGGCGTCGGCCTGTCGCTCGGCTCGGCGGCGGGGCTCGATGCGTGGCATCTCGACAAGCTCGCGGCGCTGGTGCGGCGCACCGAGCCGCTGCGGATTTCAGATCACGCCTGCTTCGCCCGCGCGCCGCGCCGCGCCGGGCAGGCCACGCTGCATGCGAGCGATCTGCTGCCGATCGCCTTCACCGACGAGAGTCTCAGCATCCTCGCCGGCAACGTGCAGCGGGTGCAGGACAAGCTGGCGCGGCCGATCGGCGTGGAGAACATTTCGGCCTACCTCGG
>CADEEN010000446.1 GCA_902826345.1 uncultured Burkholderiales bacterium
CCGACATCAAGAGCATCCTCATCATCGGCGCCGGCCCGATCGTCATCGGCCAGGCCTGCGAGTTCGACTACTCCGGCGCGCAGGCCTGCAAGGCGCTGCGCGAGGAGGGCTACCGCGTCATCCTCGTCAACAGCAACCCGGCGACGATCATGACCGACCCGGGCATGGCGGATGCGACCTACATCGAGCCGATCACGTGGCAGGTGGTCGAGAAGATCATCGCCAAAGAGCGGCCCGATGCGGTGCTGCCGACGATGGGCGGGCAGACAGCGTTGAACTGCGCGCTCGATCTGCACAAGCATGGCGTGCTCGCCAGGTACGGCGTCGAGATGATCGGCGCCAACGAGAAGGCCATCGAAAAGGCCGAAGACCGGCTGAAGTTCAAGGATGCGATGACGTCGATCGGCCTGGACTCCGCCAAGAGCGGCATCGCGCACACGCTCGAAGAAGCGTGGGCGGTGCAGAAGCGCATCACGGCGGACATCGGCGGCACAGGTTTCCCGATGGTCATCCGCCCCAGCTTCACGCTCGGCGGCACCGGCGGCGGCATCGCCTACAACCCGGAAGAGTTCGAGGAGATCTGCAAGCGCGGCATCGACCTGTCGCCGACCAACGAGCTGTTGATCGAAGAATCGCTGATCGGCTGGAAAGAATTCGAGATGGAAGTCGTGCGCGACCGCGCCGACAACTGCATCATTGTTTGCGCGATCGAGAACCTTGACCCGATGGGCATCCACACGGGCGACTCGATCACCGTGGCCCCGGCGCAGACGCTCTCCGACAAGGAGTACCAGCTGATGCGCAACGCGGCGATCGCGATCCTGCGCGAGATCGGCGTCGACACCGGCGGCTCGAACGTGCAGTTCTCGATCAACCCGGAAAACGGCCGGATGATCGTCATCGAGATGAACCCGCGCGTCTCGCGCTCGTCGGCGCTGGCGAGCAAGGCGACGGGCTTTCCGATCGCCAAGGTCGCGGCGAAGCTGGCCGTCGGCTACACGCTCGACGAGTTGCGCAACGACATCACCGGCGGTGCCACGCCGGCGTCGTTCGAGCCGAGCATCGACTACGTGGTGACGAAGATCCCGCGCTTCGCTTTCGAGAAGTTCCCCGCCGCCGACCCGCACCTGACGACGCAGATGAAGTCGGTCGGTGAGGTCATGGCGATGGGGCGCACGTTCCAGGAGAGTTTTCAGAAGGCACTGCGCGGCCTGGAAACCGGCATCGACGGCCTGAACTCGCGCAGCACCGATCGCGACGAAATCATCGAGCAGATCGGCAACGCCGGGCCTGAGCGCATCCTTTTCCTGGGTGACGCGTTCCGCTTGGGCATGTCGCTGGATGAAGTCTTCGAAGAAACCAATGTCGATCCGTGGTTCCTGGCACAGATCGAAGAACTGATCAGCGTTGAAAAGACGTTGTCGGCGCGCACGCTCGACAGCCTGAACAAGGACGAGCTGCGTTTCTTGAAGCGCAAAGGCTTCTCCGACAAACGCATCGCGGGATTGGTGAAGTCAAACCAGCATGCCGTGCGTGAAAAACGTCATGCCCTCGGCGTGCGTCCGGTCTACAAGCGCGTGGACACCTGCGCCGCGGAATTCGCCACCCAGACCGCCTACATGTATTCGACCTACGACGAAGAGTGCGAGGCCGAGCCGACGAACAAGAAGAAGATCATGGTGCTCGGTGGCGGGCCGAACCGCATCGGCCAGGGCATCGAGTTCGACTACTGCTGCGTGCACGCGGCGCTGGCGATGCGCGAAGACGGCTACGAGACCATCATGGTCAACTGCAACCCGGAGACGGTCTCCACCGATTACGACACCAGCGACCGCCTCTACTTCGAGCCGGTGACGCTCGAAGACGTGCTCGAGATCGTCGACAAGGAAAAGCCGGCCGGCGTGATCGTGCAGTACGGCGGCCAGACGCCGTTGAAGCTCGCGCTCGATCTGGAGCGCGCCGGCGTGCCGATCATCGGCACCTCGCCGGACTCGATCGACGTCGCCGAAGACCGTGAGCGTTTTCAGAAGCTGCTGCACGAGTTGAAGTTGAAGCAGCCGCCGAATCGGACCGCGCGCACCGAAGAGCAGGCGATGCAACTGGCGCAGGAGATCGGCTACCCGCTCGTCGTGCGCCCGAGCTACGTGCTCGGCGGCCGGGCGATGGAGATCGTGCACGGCGACAAGGACCTCGAGCGCTACATGCGCGTGGCCGTGCAGGTTTCGGAGAAATCGCCGGTGCTGCTGGACCGCTTCCTCGACGACGCGATCGAGGTCGACGTCGACTGCATCAGCGACGGCAGCGACGTGATGATCGGCGGCATCATGGAACACGTCGAGGCGGCCGGCATCCACAGCGGCGACTCGGCCTGTTCGCTGCCGCCGTATTCGCTGTCGCCTGAGCTGCAGGACGAGATGCGCCGCCAGACGACGCTGATGGCCAAGGCGCTGAAGGTTGTCGGCCTGATGAACGTGCAGTTCGCGATCCAGGGCGAGGGTGACGAGGCCGTGGTCTACGTGCTCGAAGTCAACCCACGGGCGTCGCGCACCGTGCCCTACGTGTCGAAGGCGACCGGACAGCCGCTGGCCAAGATCGCCGCGCTCTGCATGGCCGGCATGAAGCTGAAGGACCAGAAGGGCGTCAAAGGCGAAGTCATCCCGCCTTACTTCAGCATCAAGGAAGCCGTGTTCCCGTTCAACAAGTTCCCCGGCGTCGATCCGATCCTCGGCCCGGAGATGCGCTCGACCGGCGAGGTCATGGGCGTGGGCACAACGTTCGGCGAAGCGATGCTGAAAAGCCAGCTCGGGGCCGGATCGCGCCTGCCCGACAAGGGCACCGTCGTCATCACCGTCAAGAACGGCGACAAGGACCGCGCGGTCAAAGTGGCGTCGGACTTGCACGATCTCGGCTTCAACGTCGTCGCCACCAAGGGCACGGCGGCGGCGATCGAGGCCGCAGGCGTGCCGGTGCGCCTGGTCAACAAGGTCAAGGACGGCCGGCCGCACATTGCCGACATGGTGAAGGCCGGCGAGATCCAGCTCGTCTTCACGACCGTCGATGAAACGCGCCAAGCGATCGCCGATTCGCGCTACATCCGCACCGCCGCGCTCGCGCACCGCATCACCTACTACACGACGATGGCCGGCTGCGAAGCTGCCACCGAGGCGCTGAAGCACCAAGCCGACTTCGGCGTGATGTCATTGCAAGAGCTGCACGCGCAGCTTCACTAGAATCGTTGCAATCCCTCCGCCGCCGGGGCATGGCCTCGGCGGCGGCTTCATTTCAGACTGACGAATTCAAGATCATGGCCACTGTTCCTGTCACCGTGCGCGGCGCGGAAAAACTCAAGTCCGAACTGCAGCGGTTGAAGACCGTCGAGCGGCATGCCGTCATCCAGGCGATCGCCGAGGCGCGTGCGCAGGGCGACTTGTCCGAGAACGCCGAGTACGAGGCCGCCAAGGACAAGCAGGGCTTCATCGAAGGCCGCA
>CADEEN010000447.1 GCA_902826345.1 uncultured Burkholderiales bacterium
CAGCTCGGGCGCCTGGGGCTGGTAGCTCGTGGCGTCGTAGGCCACGGCTTCGGCTCGTCCCACGTCGTCGATCCGGATGACGAGTGTTGGCGCTCGTTGAAAACTGACCAGGGGAACGCGGTTCTGCTCACTGAAAATTGACCAGGGTGTTTCCGGCCATCCCGAGCCTGTAGGGATGGCGAGGTGCACACCATGGCGATGTACGCGAAGGTCCGGCGGCTGCGGCTCCGGGACGGCTTGACGATCAGCGAGATTGCGCGTCGGACGAGCCTGTCGAGGAACACGATCAAGACGTGGCTGCGCGCGCCACTGCGCACGGAGATGCGGTATCGGCGGGCGGCTGGGCCGAAGAAGATCGGCCCGTACGAGGCGCAGCTCCGGGACGCATTGGCCGCCGATGCGCGGCGGCCCCGACGCGAGCGCCGGACGGCTCGGACGCTCCTGGCGCAGCTCCGCGGGGCCGGCTTCGCCGGGAGCTACGCCCGCGTCACGGAGTTCGTGCGGGCGTGGCGCGCGGAGCAAGGGGCCGTGGCCGCGCGGGCCGCCTACGTGCCGCTCAGTTTCGCGTGGGGCGAAGCGTTTCAGTTTGATTGGAGCGAGGAAGGGCTGGTCATCGGCGGCCTCTGGCGGAAGGTGCAATTGGCGCACATGAAGCTGTGCGCGTCCCGGGCTTTTTGGCTGGTGGGGTATCCCAGCCAGGGCCACGAGATGCTCTTCGATGCGCACACGCGCTGTCTGACCGGGCTGGGCGGCGTCGCTGGGCGCGGCATCTACGACAACATGAAGACGGCGGTCGACCGGACGCCCCGCAAGGACCGGGGACGCGTCGTCAACGCCCGCTTCGCCGCGATGGCCGCGCACTATCTCTTCGAGCCGGACTTCTGCAATGTCGCGTCCGGCTGGGAGAAGGGCCGGGTCGAGAAGGGCGTGCAGGACGCCCGGCGGCGCCTCTGGCAGGACGCGCAGCAGGAGCACTTTGCCAGTTTCGCCGACCTCAACGCCTGGCTCGCGACGCAGTGCGTCGCGGCCTGGGACGCGCCGCACCCAGAGCTCGCGGGCGTGACCATCCGCGAGGCCTGGGCCCAGGAACGCGCGCAGCTGATGCCCGTGCCGACGCCCTTCGACGGCTACGTCGAGCTTCCGGCCCGGGTCTCGAGCACCAGTCTGATCACGGTCGCGCGCAGTCGCTACTCGGTGCCGTGCGCGTGGGCGGGGCACCGCGTGAGCGTGCGGCTCTATCCCGAGCGCGTGGTCGTCGTCGCGGATCAGCAGGTCGTGGCCGAGCACGCGCGGGCCGTCGACCGCGACCACGTCGTCTACGACTGGCGGCACTACCTGCCACTCGTCGAGCGCAAGCCGGGCGCCCTGCGCAACGGCGCCCCGTTTGCCGAGCTCCCCGAGCCGCTGCAGCGGCTGCGCCGCGCCCTGCTGCGGCACGACGGCGGCGACAAGGTCATGGCGCGGGTGCTCATGGCCGTGCCGACGCACGGCCTGGAGGCGGTGCTCGTCGCCGTCGAGCTCGTGCTCGCCAGCGGTCGGCCCAGCGCCGACCACGTCCTCAATGTGCTGGCGCGCCTCACCGACGCGCCCCTGCCGCCGTCGGTCGCCACCGACCTGACGGTCACGACCGTGCCGCTCGCCGACCCACACCGCTACGACACGCTGCGCGACGAGGAGGCGAGCCATGGCTGATCTGATCGCCGACCTCAAGCGCCTGCGCCTGTATGGGATGGCCGCCTGCGTCGCCGAGGGACTCGAGCAGGGCCAGCCGGCGATGACCACGGGCACGGCGCTGCTGTCGCAGCTGGTGCAGGCCGAAGCGACGGACCGCGCCACGCGCTCCATCCGCTATCAAATGCACGTCGCGCGCTTCCCGGTCCACCGCGACGTGGCCGGCTTCGATTTCGACCAGTCAAAGGTCGATCGCCGGCAGATCGCGGGCTTTGCGTCCACCGCCTTCACGGCGCAGGCCGAGAACCTCGTGCTCATCGGTGGCACCGGCACGGGCAAGACGCACCTGGCCACCGCGCTCGGCGTCGAAGCCGTCACCCGGCAGGGCAAGCGTGTGCGCTTCTACTCGACGGTCGAACTCGTGAACACGCTGGAACAGGAAAAGGCGGGCGGCCGCGCCGGCCGCCTCGCCCACCAGCTGATGCACCTGGATCTGGTGATTCTCGACGAGCTCGGCTACTTGCCCTTCTCGCAGTCAGGCGGCGCGCTCCTGTTTCACCTGCTGTCGAAGCTCTACGAACACACCAGCGTGATCATCACCACGAACCTGGTGTTTGCCGAGTGGGCGAGCGTCTTCGGCGACCCGAAGATGACCACCGCCCTGCTCGACCGCCTGACCCATCACTGCCACATCATCGAGACCGGTAACGAGTCGTATCGCTTTCGCCACAGCAGCCACACGGCCAAGGCCCGCATCAAATCCCGCGAGCAGGCCCGGCTCAAGTCCACGGAGGCCCCTGCCGACACCCTCTGACCAGGAGTAGAATCCCCGCCGGCGGGCACGCCCGCCGGCCCACGGGCCCTGGTCAATTTTCAACGAGCACCGCTGGTCAGTATTCGGTGAGCGTCAACAGCCCTGTCGCGCGTCGGCCCCCTGATCAGGCGACCTTGGAGCGCCCGACGACGATCTGAACGCCGACACCAGCGTGACCAAGCATGGCGATCAGGGTGTCGATGCTGAGGCGGTCGATCTTCCTCGGACGAGGTCGCCGATCCTCGGCAGTGTCACCCCGAAAGAGGGTCGCCGCCTGAGCCTGCGTCAGGCCGCGCATACCAAGAGTCGGCGAGTCACCGCGCGGATCGCAGCCGCCGACGATCGCAGCTTCTGCCGCATCGGCCCGTTCCGCAACGTGCGCTGATTGCGCTCCCGATTACGCGGCGTGTCGTCAGGGTCACGAACGCCGGGGGATCTGGTGAGGCACGTCCCCTGCATCCCGATGACGGGGAATCTGGCTGAAGGCGGGCTCTGGCACAAGTTTGACTGAGTTTAGCCAATTTATCTCCACAAGATAAACTTCCAAATATCGGTATAATTCCGATGATGGATCCCGTCTCGAATCCCTACGCTCCCGGCGCCGGGACGCCTCCGCCCGAGCTGGCCGGCCGCGACGAGATTCGAGAGACGGCGCGGGTGGCGCTCGAGCGTGTGCGACGGGGGCTGGCCACGAAGAGCCTGCTGATGGTCGGGCTGCGCGGCGTCGGCAAGACCGTGCTGCTCGACAGCATCCGCGATGCGGCGGAAGGCCGCGGCATCCAGACGGTGCGGATAGAGGCGCCGGAGAACCGTTCGCTCCCGGCGCTTCTGGCCCCGGAGCTGCGCGGCGCGCTGTTGAGGCTGAGCCGCCATCAGCAGGCGAAGGAGTACGCGCAGCGCGGCCTGCGAGCCCTCGCCGGGTTCGCAAAAGGCTTGAAGATCAAGTACGACGACATCCAGGTCGGTTTCGATTTCGAGCCCGAGGCCGGCCTTGCGGACAACG
>CADEEN010000448.1 GCA_902826345.1 uncultured Burkholderiales bacterium
CTCGACTCCTTCGTCGGCAGGCACGGGCGCAGTTGTCGCTGCCACGGGCGCCTGCGAACCCGACAGGTTCAGCCTCGGCGCGCTCGGCAAGCGCACGATCACCTTGTCGGCGCAGAGCGGACACTCGATCAGGCCGCGCCCGTTCTGGTCGAGAAAATCATCATCACCGGCAAACCAGCCTTCGAATCGGTGACCGCTCTGGCAACGGAGGTCGATGACTTTCATGTCCGAGATGCTACCGAAGCGCAGGTCACGGCGCCGGCTGCCACGTCAACGGCCACAGCCCTGCCCGGTACTTTTGCAGCCACAACAGGCCGATCAGCGTCTTCGCGTCCGTGATGCCGCCGCTGGCGCACAGGACGTCGATCTCGGCTTCGCTGTGCGTGACGGTCTCGAGGAATTCTTCGTCGTCGAGCTTCGCGGTGCCACGCGTCAGACCACGCGCGAACCAAATCTCGATGCGCTCGGTGGAATACGCAATGGCGTTGTGCAACACACCGGCACGCGCCCACTCGCGGGCGACATAGCCGGTTTCTTCTTCGAGTTCACGCACGCCGCAGACGAAGGGCGCCTCGTCGGCGTCGATCTTGCCGGCGGGAAACTCGAGCATGACGCGGCCCATCGGGTAGCGGTACTGGCGCTCCATGACCAGGCGGCCATCGTCCAGGATCGGCACGACGACGACGGCGCCGTTGTGCACGATGTACTCGCGCGTGGCCTGCGCGCCGTTGGGCAGCGCCACCGTGTCGCGGCGCACGTCGAGGAATCGGCCTTGCCAGACTCGTTCGCTGCCGACCTGCACTTCGCGCAGGTGCGCATCGTCTCGCTCAGTCACGTCGCCAGCGCGCGCAGTATCGCCGTGCTGCACAGCGCCATCAGGCCGCCGGGCAGGATGCCGAGCAGCAGCACTGCGGCGCCGTTGGCTGCGAGCAGTGCGTTGGCGCCGCTGCCTTCTTGCGACGGCGCGGCGGCGTCGCCGGTGGGCTCGTCGAAGTACATCAGCTTGACGATGCGGATGTAGTAGAACGCGCCGACCAAGGAGATCAGCACCGCGAACACCGCCAGCCAGAGATGGTGCGGCTGGTTGGTGGTGATCAGCGCCTGCAGCACCGCCAGCTTGGCGTAGAAACCGGCCGTCGGCGGGATGCCGGCGAGCGAGAACATGAAGACCGCCATCACGCCGGCCATCCACGGGCTGCGCTGGTTCAGGCCCGCCAGGTCCGAGATTTCGTCGCACTCGAAGCCCTGGCGCGACAGCAGCATGACGAGGCCGAAGGTGCCGAGCGTCGTCAGCACGTAGATCACCATGTAGAACAGTGCCGAGCTGTAGGCGTTGCCGGCCGACAGCGTGTTGCCGCTGACGACGCCGGCGGTGAGTGCGAGCAGCATGAAGCCGATCTGCGCGATGGCCGAATACGCGAGCATGCGTTTCAGGTTCGTCTGCGCGATAGCGGCGAGGTTGCCGATCAACAGCGACACGATGGCCAGCACCGACAGCATCTGCTGCCAGTCCATCGCCAGGCCGAGCATGCCTTCGACCAGGAGGCGCATCGTCATGCCGAAGGCGGCGAGCTTGGGCGCGCCGGCGATCAGCAGCGTGACCGCGGTCGGCGCGCCGTGATAGACGTCGGGCACCCACATGTGGAACGGCGCGGCGCCGAACTTGAAGGCCAGGCCGGCGACGACGAAGACCAGGCCGAAGACGAGCACGCTCTGGTTGGCCTGGCCGCGGCCGATGACCTCGAAGACGCGCTGGATGTCCAGGCTGCCGGTGGCGCCGTACATCATCGACAGGCCGTAGAGCAGGAAGCCCGAGGCCAGTGCGCCGAGCACGAAGTACTTCATGGCAGCTTCAGTGCTGGTGCCGTGGTCGCGCCGCAGCGCGACGAGCGCATACAGCGACAGGCTCATCAACTCCAGGCCGAGATAGACGACGAGGAAGTTGTTGGCCGAGACCATGACGCACACGCCGAGCAGCGAGAACAGCGACAGCGTGAAAAACTCGCCCTTCAACATCTCGCGCGCGCCGATGTAGGCGCGCGAGTAGCCGATGGTGATCATCACCGCGACGGTGGCGAAGAAGGCCAGCAGGTGGCCGAGCGGATCGGAGACGACCATGCCCTGCATCGCGTAGACCGACTCGGCCCCATCCAGCCGCGCCAGGTGCAACAGCGCGACGGCGGCCAGCGTGGCTTGCGTCAGCCAAAACGTCGGCGCGCGCTGCTCGTCTTCGACAAAGAGATCGACCAGCGCGATCACGCAGGCCATCGTCAGCAGAACGATCTCGGGGGTGACGGCGGCCCAGTTCATAGTGCCCGCGCGGCCGTTCCGGAGGGCACTGCGCCCCCTCGGGGGGCAGCGAACGAAGTGAGCGTGGGGGTAGTCATAACTTTGATTGACCCACGTGCTGGATCAGTTGCGTGACGCTCTGGTGCATCACGTCGGTGAACGGTTTCGGATAGACGCCCATCCACAGCACGGCGGCGGCGAGCAGCGCCAGCATCATGAACTCGCGCGTGTTGATGTCGGCCAGCGCCTTGACGTCGGCGTTGGCCACCTCGCCGAAGTACACGCGCTTGACCATCCACAGCGTGTACGCGGCACCGAAGACGAGCGTCGTCGCAGCCAAGAGGCCGAGCCAGAAGTTGAACTTGACCGTGCCGAGGATCACCATCCACTCGCCGACGAAACCGCTGGTGCCCGGCAGGCCGCAGTTGGCCATGGCGAAGAAGACGGCGAAGGCGGTGAACGTGGGCATGGTGTTGACGACGCCGCCGTACGACGCGATCTCGCGGCTGTGCACGCGGTCGTAAAGCACGCCGATGCAGAGGAACATGGCGCCGGAGATGAAGCCGTGGCTGATCATCTGCACGATGCCGCCGGAGATGCCGAGCTCGCTGAAGATGAAGAAGCCGAGCGTGACGAAGCCCATGTGGGCGATCGACGAGTAAGCGACGAGCTTCTTCATGTCCTGCTGCACGAGTGCGACCAAGCCGATGTAGAGCACGGCGATCAGCGACAGCGCGATGATCAGCCAATCCCACTCACGCGAGGCGTCGGGCGCGATCGGCAGCGAGAAGCGCAGGAAGCCGTAGGCGCCGAGCTTCAGCATGATCGCGGCCAGCACCACCGAGCCGCCCGTCGGCGCCTCGACGTGCGCATCGGGCAGCCAGGTGTGCACCGGCCACATCGGCACCTTGACCGAGAACGCGGCGAAGAAGGCGAAGAAGAGCAGGCTCTGCGTGGACAACGGCAGCGGCAGCTGGTGCCAGTCGAGGATTTCGAAACTGCCGCCGCTCTTGTAGTAGAGGTAGAGCAGCGCGACCAGCATCAGCAGCGAGCCGAGCAGCGTGTAGAGGAAGAACTTGAAGGCGGCATACACGCGCCGCGGCCCGCCCCACATGCCGATGATGATGTACATCGGGATCAGCGTGGCCTCGAAGAACACGTAGAACA
>CADEEN010000449.1 GCA_902826345.1 uncultured Burkholderiales bacterium
CGCATGCCCTTGCCGCCGCCGCCGGCGCTGGCCTTGATCAGCACCGGGTAGCCGATGCGCGCGGCTTGCTGCTGCAGGAACGCCGCGTCGTTGTTGTCGCCGTGGTAGCCGGGCACGAGCGGCACGCCGGCTTTTTCCATCAGCGACTTGGCGGCTGACTTGCTGCCCATGGCGGCGATCGCAGTCGCCGGCGGGCCGATGAAAACGAGGCCTGCTTTGTCGCAGGCGTTTGCGAAGTCTTCGTTCTCCGACAAAAAACCGTAGCCGGGGTGAATGGCCTGCGCACCGGTGGCCTTGGCGGCGTCGAGGATGCGCTGCCACTGCAAGTAGCTCTCGCGCGGCGCGCTGGCGCCGATGTGCACCGCCTCGTCGCAGGCGTGCACGTGGCGCGCATCGGCGTCGGCGTCGGAGTAGACGGCCACGGTGCGCACGCCCAAGCGCTTGGCTGTTGCCGCGACCCGGCATGCGATCTCGCCGCGGTTGGCGATCAGGATCTTGTTGAACACGTCAGGCCTCGCGCAGCGCGTGATTGGAGAAATGCCCGCGCAGCCGCCGCAACAGCCCGCGCAGGAAACGGAACAGCACGGCGATGACGACCACACTGATCACGATGACGATCGCCAACACGATGAAAAACGGCACCGGGTACTCGTGCGCCAGCCACAGCATGCCAGGCACGGCGGCATCGCCGGCCAGCGACAGCGCGATGTTGGAGAACGGTTCTGGCGAGGTGTTGGCTGCCGCGCGCGTCGTTGTCTTGGCGGTGTGCGCGGTGGCCGCCAGCGTGCCGCCGAGCAATGCGGCCATCACGCCCCAACTGGCCTGGTCGGCGCCGAAGACGCTGTAGGCCAACGCGGCGCCGGCGGGGATGCGGATGAAGGTGTGCACCGAGTCCCACAACGAATCGACCCACGGCACCTTGTCGGCGACGAACTCGACCGCGAGCAGACCGCCGCTGACGTACAGCAGCGCCGGTTGCTGCAGCACATGCAGACCGGCGGGCAGAGGTACCCAGCCGAGGTAGCCGGCCAGGCCGGTGAGGAACACGGCGGCGTACAAGCGCACGCCGCTGGCCCAGCCGAGCGCAGCGGCCAGCGCGAAGAGTTGCGTCGTGTCGAAATCCTGAACGGTCATCTCACTACTTCCTCTCGGCCAATGCGAGCCGCGCGGCCATGGCGATGAAGACGATGCCGGTCGCGCGTTCGAGCCCGAGCGCGATGCGCGGATGGCGCACCAGACGCGCACCGACCGAGCCCGCGCTCCAAGCCAGCGCACTGTAGGCGAGTGCCGTGATGACGGTGAACGTCAGGCCCATCAGACCCAACTGCCAGATCACCGCAATGCCGTGCTGCGGATCGACGAACTGCGGCAGGAAGGCGAGGAAGAACAGCATCACCTTCGGGTTCAACGCGTTGGTCAGCAGGCCCTGGCGGAAGCGCTGCGCGGCGTTGCCGGCGCTCGGTCGGGCATCGGTCATCGATGCGATGCCGCCCTTGCTGCGCAGCGCTCGAATGCCGAGCCAGACGAGGTAGGCCACGCCGATCCACTTGATGACGTTGAACAGCGTTGCCGATGCGGCGACGATCGCCGAGATGCCGAGCATCGCCCACAGCGTGTGCGCCAGGCAGCCGACACCGACGCCGAGCGCATAGGCCACGCCCTCGCGCCGGCCGCGCGCCAGGCCGATGGCCAGCGAGTTCAGGCTGTCCGGCCCCGGCGCAGCGATGACGATCAGCGCGGCGACGAGGTACGACAGGTAGAGGTCGAGCGGCATCATGATTTCGGCAGCCACGCAGGCGTTCGCTTGTCGAGAAAGCTCTGCACGCCCTCCTTGCCTTCGGCGCTGGCGCGGATGTCGGCGATGCGGCGCGCAGTGTCGGCGCGCAGCGCGTCGTCGATCGGCCGGCCGGCGATGTCTTGCACCAGGCGCTTGCAGGCTTTCACGGCGGCTGGGCCGTTGGCGACGAGCGTGGCCACGAGGTCGTTGACCTTGGCGTCGATCCCCTCCACGGCGACGAGCTCGTGCACGAAGCCCAGTTCATGCGCCCGCGCAGCGGAGAAACGCTCGGCCGTGGTGAAGTAGCGCCGCGACGCCTGCTCGCCGAGCGCGCGCACGACATACGGCCCGATGGTGGCCGGCAGCAGACCGAGCCGGGCCTCCGACAAACAGAACTGCACGCCGTCGGCGGCGACCAGCACGTCGCACACGGCGGCGAGCCCGACACCGCCGGCATAACAGTCGCCATGCACGCGGCCGACCACCGGCAGCGGGCACGCGTAGATCGCCCACAGCATGTCGGCCAGCGCCTGCGCATCGGCGCGGTTGCGCTCCCAGTCGTAGCCGGCCATCGCACGCATCCACGACAGGTCGGCGCCGGCGCAGAACGATTTGCCGTGGCCGCCGAGCACGATCGCGCGCAGCATGGGGTCGGCGCCGAGCTGCGTGAAGGTCTGCGTGAGTTCGGCGATCACGCTGTCGTTGAAGGCGTTGCGCACGTCCGGGCGGTTCAGATAGACCTCGGCGACGTGGGCCGAGGGCCGGCGGATGTCGAGCGTATTCATCAGTACCTCTTCGCCGCCTCGTCGAGCATGACTTCGGTCGCCCCGCCGCCGATGGCAAGCACGCGCGCATCGCGCCACAGCCGCTCGATCGCCGTGCCGCGCATGTAGCCCATGCCGCCATGGAACTGCTGGCAGGCTTGCACGACCTCGTTGACCAACTCGCCGGTCAGCGCTTTCAGCAGCGACACGTCCTGCACCACGTCGCGGCCCTGCGTGACCAGCCAGGCGCAGTGGTAGAGGTACTGGCGTGCGGCGCGCACCTTGGCGTCGAGCATGGCGATGCGCTGGCGCACGGCCTGCTTGTCGAACAGCGTGGCGCCGAAGGCCCGGCGGTCGTGCACATGGGCCAGCGTCAGCTTCAGGGCCTGCATCGAGTGGCCGACCGCCATCGCGCCCAAGGCGATGCGCTCGGTCTGGAAGTTCTTCATCACCGAGCGGAAGCCGCGGTTTTCCTCGCCGAGCAGATTCGCCGCCGGGATGCGGCAGCCGTCGAACACCAGCTCCGCCGTGTCCGACGACAGCCAGCCGGTTTTGGCCAGCGAACGGCCGACCGTGAAGCCGGGCGTGTCTTTGTCGACGATGAACATCGAGATGTCGTGTCGGCCGGGGCCGGTGCGCGCGGCGACGAAGTACAGGTCGGCAAACACGCCGTTGGTGATGAAGAGCTTGCTGCCGTCGATGACCCAGGCGTCGCCGTCGCGGCGCGCGGTGCTGCGCAGCCCCGCCACGTCGGAGCCCGCGCCCGGCTCGGTGATCGCAACCGCCGCGATCGTGCGGCCCGACGTCACGCCGGGCATGTACTTGGCCTGCTGCTGCGGCGTGCCCGCGTGGTGCAGGTGCGGGCTGGCCATGTCGGTGTGCACGAGCACGGTGATGATGAAGCCGCCGAAGGT
>CADEEN010000450.1 GCA_902826345.1 uncultured Burkholderiales bacterium
AGCGCCCGCACCGGCTCCAGCCGGCTCGGCCACGCTGGCCTGGGGTGCGTCGTCGGACTCGCGCGTCACCGGCTACCGCGTGTACTGGGGCACCGCACCCGGCAGCTACCGCCAGGCGCGCGGCGTCGGCCTGGCCGCGGGCACGGCGACGAGCTACACCGTGAACAACCTGCCGGCCGGACAGACCTACTACTTCGCCGTCACCGCGCACGATGCGGCGGGCAACGAGAGCGCGTACTCGGCGGAAGCGTCGAAAGTGGTTCGCTAGCGCGCGGCTTCAGGCTCCAGGTCGGCGCGGCGCACCGGTGCTCGCGGCCGACCGGGCGTTGCGGCGCCCAGTCGCCGCGCCGGACATCGATTTGGCACACTGCGCGCTCCGCAGGTGGAGTGCCGCCAGATGTCGTCTTCGATCAGTGCATCGGGTTTGCGGCCGTCACGCGGCGCCGCCGATGGGCTTCGCATCGGGCGCTGGCAGGTCGATGCCTCGGCCGACGAGATCGCGGCCGACGGCCAGGTGATCAAACTCGAGCCGCTGCAGATGCGCCTGCTGCTGGCGCTGGCGGCGCAGCCCGGGCGCGTGGTGACGACGCAGGCGTTGCTCGACGAGGTCTGGCGCGATCTCGTCGTCACGCCCAACTCGGTTTACCAGGCGGTGGCGCAACTGCGCCGCCAGCTCGGCGATGCGGCCGGCGAGCCGGCCTACATCCAGACCGTGCACCGCAAGGGCTACCGTCTGCTGGCGCCGGTATCGGTCGAAGCGGTTGCCGCGCCGCCGGCCGATGCGCCCGCCGCACCCGTTGCGTCGCCGCTGCCGCCGCGAAGCGACCGTCGCCGTGTGCTGGCGCTGTCGGCGCTGACGGCGATCAGCGCTGCTGGCGTTGCCACGGCGCTGTGGTGGCGGCCGCGCAGCGGCGCCACCACGGCCGCGCGCCTGGCGGTGCTGCCCTTCGCCGACCACAGCGGCACCGAGCAGGCGCTGGCGCGGGGTTTGGCGCAGGACGTGGCGCGCGCGCTCGGCCGGCGCGCCGACGTGCTGGTGGTTGCACCGGACACGCTGCTCGACCTCGATCGCGGCGCCGAGGCCGACGTCGTGGCACTCGCGCAGCGCCTCGGGGTGCAAGCCGTGCTGCAGGGCGAGCTGGCGCGCAGCGGCCCGTTGCTGCGTGTGTCGGCGCGGCTGCAGACGACGACGGGCGAGGCCGGGCCGGTGTGGCAGCAGACGTTCGAACACGCAGCGAATCAGGCGTCGACGCTGCCGGCGTCGATCGCGCAACAGGTCGGCGCGGCACTGGCGCTGGCGCCGTTGCCGGCCGCGGCGCCACCGGCGAGCGCGGCCAGCGAAGCCTACGAGCTGTACGTGCTCGGCAACGACGCCTGGCGGGCGAAAACGCCGGAAGCCTTCGCCAGGGCCCGCACCTATTTCCAGCGCGGCATCGACGCCGATCCGGCCTACGCGCGCAACCATGTCGGGCTCGGCTGGACCTGGATCGGCCAGGCCACCAGCGGCGCCGGGCTCGACCTGCCGCGCGCCGTGGCGCTGGCCACACCGCTGTTCGAGCGCGCGCTGCGGCTCGATCCGGACGCACCCGAAGCCTTGACCGGCCAGGCCACGCTGCACCGCTTCGCCGGCGAAGACGTTCGTGCGCGCGAGCTGCTGCAACGCGCGCTGGCGCTGCAGCCGAGCTACGCGCAGGCGCACCTGACGCTGGGCATCGTCGAGTTCGACAGCGGCTGGCCGTTGCGCGCGCTGCCGCACTTCGAGCGCGCGGCAGTGCTCAACCCCTTGAGCGCCGTGCCGGTCGAGCGCCTGTCGCTGGCACAGCTCTTCGCCGGCCGGGGCGAGGTCGCGCTGGCCAGCGCACGCGGCGCCATCGCGCTCGAGCCGGCCTATCCCAACGGCCACTGGATGCTCGGCGTCGGCGGTTATGCCACAGGCGACCTGGCGCAGGCCGTCGGCGGCTACCGCCAAGCGCTGGAGCGCGAGCCGCGCCGGCCGTACCTTTGGTATGAGCTGGCACGCCTGTATCTCGATCTCGAGCGCCCCGACGAGGCTGCGGCGGCGTTCGCGCGCTGCGTCGAGCAACTGCCGGGCGCGCGCTGGCCGGCGGTGCATGCTGGCCTGGCCTGGGTGGCGCGCGAGCCGCGCGGCAGCGCGCTGCCGGCTGCGCTCGAACGCGTGCCCGAGGACGGCAGCGTGGCCGAGTGGGCGCTGACGCGGCTGATGGCGGGGTTGGCGGTGGAGGCGACGGCGCTGCAAGCCGCGCTGGACGCGGCGGCCGCGCGCGGCGACGGCCTGACGCCCGTGCCCTGGTTCGTCTTCCAGGGCAACCACCGCCTGCTCGACCTGGCAACGGCGCAATCCGCACTCGGTCAGCGCACGCAGGCCGAGCAGCATCTGCAGGCGGTGGTGGCGCAGCTCGACGCGCTCGAACGCCAAGGCAACCGCTGGCACATGCTGGCGTTTCACCGCGCCCGCGTGTTGGCGCTGCGCGGCCAGCACGCGGGCGCGCTCGAGGCGCTCGAGACCGCCGTGCGCGCGGGCTCGCGCCGCGGCTGGTGGCTGCGGCTCGACCCGGCCTTTGCCGGCTTGCGCGGCGACGGCAGGTTCGTTGCGCTGCAGGCCGACATCGACGCCCGCGTCGCGGCACAGCGCCAACAGCTCGGCTTCTGATCCCGGCCTTGAGCGCATCTTCAGTCCGTCCTCAGCCCATCCTCAGGACATCGACGCAGCCATCGCCTTGACTGTGCAAGGGCGCCGACGTGGCGCTTCTTTGGAGCTCGACATGGCATCGCTCTCGTCACTTCTCTTCCTGCCCGTGCCCTGCGCGCTGGCCATGGCCTTGCTGATGGCAGCGTCGGCCTGCGGCGGCGCCGACACCACCGGTGCCGCCCGCACCGAGGCGGCCAGCGCCACGCCGATCGTCGCGCCGCTGATGCAAGACGACGGCTCCGCTTCGGCGAGCGACCCGCGCGCCGTGCCGGCCGACGCCGCGGCGTGGAACCGCAGCGGCTTGTACGCCACCGCCGCGCAAGCGCGCCAGCTCGCCGACGCGCTCGGCGACGGTGTGCTGCAGATCCGCGTCGAGTGCTGCGGCATCGACGCGGTGGAGCAGGCCACCGGCATCGCCTGGGGCCTGCAGGCCGCGCACTCGCTGTCGGCGGACACGCCCGTGTTGGTGTCCGGGTTGGACCTGCGCCTGGCAGCCGCCACGGCCAACCGCCTGGCCAGCGGCGGGCTGACGCATGTCTGGCTGGTGACGCCGTGAGTTTGCGCGCTCAGGCCGCAGCGGCGACGAAGCGCAGCCGCGTGATCTCCGACGGCGCGCCCGGGCGCAGCGGCAGGCCCCAGTAGCCGGTGCCGCGGCGCATCACGCGGCGCGTCGGCGATTGCTGCTCGTGGTTGCCGGTGACGAAGAAGCTGGGCTCGGGCCGGCCGGTG
>CADEEN010000451.1 GCA_902826345.1 uncultured Burkholderiales bacterium
GAGCGCGACTCGAGCACCGACTTCGGCATCGTCGCCCACGAGTGGATGCACTACATGTCGAACCGGCTCATCGGCAACGCGAACGGCCTGAACAACAACCAGGGCGGCTCGATGGGCGAGGGCTGGGGCGACTGGAACGGCCTCACGCAGATCGTCCGGACCGGCGACGACCTCGACGGCGTCTACACGACCGGCGCGTGGGCGACCTACCTGCTCTGGACGAACTATCAGGACAACTACTACTACGGCATCCGCCGCTACCCGTACTCGACGCGGATGGACCGGTTCCCGCTGACCTTCAAGGACATCGGGACGGGAGCCGTCTTCCCCGCTGGCGTTCCGCGCAACACCAACATTCCGACGACCCCCTCCGAGGTCCACAACGCCGGCGAGATCTGGTCCGAGATGCTGTGGGAGGCCACGGCGTCGCTGATGAAGACCTACGGCATAGAGGGCGGGCGCGATCGCATGATGCGCTACGTCGCCGACGGCATGAAGAACACGCCGGCGAGCCCGCCCTACGGCCAGGCGCGCGACGGCATCATCACGGCCGCGAACGCGTCGGACCCGAACGACGTGCCGCTCCTGTGGCAGGCGTTCGCCAAGCGAGGCATCGGCGAGGGCGCGGTGAGCCCCGTCAGCGGCAGCAGCAACCACTCGGGCATCACCGAGTCGTTCGTCGCGCAAGCGCCCGCGAGCGACGCCGCGCCTGAGGCCTGGGTCGCGCGAATGCGCTTCTGGACTGCCTGCCACGAGATGGGACATGCCTTCAACCTCGCCCACGCCTGGCAGAAGAGCCTCGGCACGCCGTGGATGCCGATCGCCAACGAGCCCGAGGCGCGCAGCTTCATGAACTACCCGTTCCGGGTCGCCGGCGGGCAGACCGCGTTCTTCGCCGACTTCGAGTTCCGCTTCAGCGATGCCGAGCTGCTCTTCATGCGCCACGCGCCGCGGCGCTTCGTGCAGATGGGCAACGCCGCTTGGTTCGACCACCATGGCTTCGCGCAAGCCAGCCGTCCGCCCGCAACCGGCGCTTGAGCTCGTGGTGCGGATGAACCACTCGCAGCCGATGCTGCAGTTCATGGAGCCGGCGATGCTCGAGCTGAAGGTCACCAACGTCTCGCGCCAGCCAGTGCTGGTGCCCACCGAGATGCTCGAAGGAGACGAGGTCACGCTCGTGATCAAGCGCGGCGACCGGCCGGCGCGGCTGTGGCGACCGTTCGCCACCGCTTGCCACGAGCAGACGTTGCGTGCGCTGGCGCCGGGCGATTCCATGTATGCGCCGCTCTTCGCCGGTGCCGGTCGCGGCGGCTGGCTGATCGCTGAGCCCGGGCGTTACCGGGTGCAGGCCTGCCTTCACCTGCATGACGGCGAAGACGTGGTCTCGGCGCCGCTCGAGCTGCGCGTCGCCCCGCCGGCGGGCTACGATGAGGAGATGCTGGCGCAGGATCTCTTCAGCACCGACGTCGCCCGCGTGCTCGCGTTCGATGGCTCGCGCGAACTCGGCAGAGCCAACGACGCGTTGCGCGAGGTCGTGGCCAAGGCCCCGAAGCGCGCAGTCAGCACCCATGCGCGGGTCGCGCTCGGGCTGCCGCTGCGGCGTGCCGGCAAGGTGCTGCGCGGATCGCGCGCCAAGCCCAAGATCGACGCCGTGCCGCCCCACCCCGACGACGCGCGCGATCTGCTCGCCGATGCGCTGCTTGCGCAGCAGGACAGCGCCGCGGCGACGCTCGGGCATGTCGAGTACCGCGAGTACGTCGAAACGTTCGCCGGCTGGCTCGCGCTCGAGGGCGAGGTCAAGTCGGCGAAGGAGGCGATGAACAAAGCCTGCGCGACGCTCGAGAAACGCAAGGTGCGGCCTGACGTGCTGGGGAAGATGCAGGCCTTCGGCGACGCGCTCGGAAAACGCGGTGGCACCGACAGGTCCACCCGGCGCAAGAAGCAGTAGCACGATGGCCGACGCTGGCGTCACGCTCGATCTGCGCGAGGGTTTCGAAGGCGAAGAGGTGGTGGTTCGCGCCGCCGGCACCGCCGACCTGCGCCTTGAGGGGGTGCGAACGCGAATGCAGACCAGCAGAGCGCGATCACTGCGCCTGCCGGCGGCCGTGGAGTGGATCGAAGTCGAGCTGCCGCGGCGCGGCGTGTCCGCGCGCATCGATCTCGGCAAGGCGCGGCCATGGTGGGTGGGCGTGTCGCTCGCGAGCGATGGCCGGCGGCTAGAGGTGCGCCAGCAGGGCGAGGCGTTTGGCTACGTGTGAGGGGGTAGGCACGGTCTGGTTTCGGGCCCGAAGGTAGAGCGGCCTCCGTTTCGACACGCTGATGCGCCGGTGCGCGTTCCTGCGCATACAGCCGCAGCGCAAAGCGGCCGGCAAGCGTGGCGCGCAGGCGCCGCACCTCGTCTTGCATCGTCGCCGGCGCCGCCTGCACCGGCGGATAGGACGCGCCGCACTGCGCCGGCAGCAGCACCGGCGAGGCCAGGGCAGCGAATGTCAGGTCCGCCGCGGTGAAGCGCCCGCCCACGAGACTGTTGCCCCCGCGGCGCGTGGTCGCCAGGCGATGCAGCAGCGGCACATGCTCAACCCGCTTCGCGCGCCACGGTCTTCATGTCGTTGACCAGCGCCGCCGGGTCGAGCGTGGCCACGCTGTAGATCTCGCGCACCCAGAGCTGCGGGTCGATCAGGAAGACCTTGAGCAGATGGTTCAGTGTGCGCGTGGGTTGGCCGCGTGCATCGGTCTCGACGCTCACGTCCTGGCCCAGGCCGTCGAGCAACGGCAGCAGCTCGGGCACCGACGCGGTCGTGAGGAAACGCCAGCGCACACGCGTTGCGTCGGCCTGACCGTGGCCGTACATCCGCATCTGCTCGGGCGTGTCGTTGGTCGGGTCGAAACTCAGGCTGATGAGTTGCGACTGCGCCGACAACGCCGCATCCTTCATCAGCGCATCGCGCGTCGCGACCATGATGCGGTAGGCCAGCGGGCAGCCCACCGGATCGCGGCAGTAGGTATACATGAAGCCGAGCACGCTGACCTTGCCGCGCAAGGCGGCATGCAGGCGCTGCCCGCGGCCGTCGGTGTGCAGCACCTCGCCATCGGGGCAGCGCTGGATGCGCGGCAGCGTGTAGCTGCCGGGCGCGGGCAGGCGTTGCGCTTCGACGCGCGGGCCGCCGGGCGCGGGCGCGGCGTCGCCGGCCGCGTGCGAAAGCAGCGGCGACAGCGCCAGTGCGCACGCCGCGCGGCGCGATGGCATCACTTCAACGACGCATGTTGCTCGCGAGCCACCTGCGCCATCGACTTGCCCGTCGGCTTCGCACTGAACTTCATGTGGTGCGCGCGGCCCAGCTTCTCTTTCGCGAAGTCGACCTCGAAAGCCATCTTCAGCTCCTTGCCATCCCAGTTGAAAACGCGCATGAACTGTTCGTTGTCGGCGCCGCCCTTT
>CADEEN010000452.1 GCA_902826345.1 uncultured Burkholderiales bacterium
GAGCCGCGCATCGACGGCCGCGACACCCGCACCGTGCGCCCGATCGAGATCCGCACCAGCATCCTGCCGCGCACCCACGGCTCGGCGCTGTTCACGCGCGGCGAAACGCAGGCCGTCGTCGTCGCCACGCTCGGCACCGACCGCGACGCGCAGCGCATCGACGCGCTGGCCGGCGAGTTCGAAGAGCGCTTCATGCTGCACTACAACATGCCGCCGTTCGCCACCGGCGAAACCGGCCGCGTCGGCTCGCCGAAGCGCCGCGAGATCGGTCACGGCCGTCTGGCCAAGCGCGCGCTGGTGGCGATGCTGCCGGACAAGGTCGACTTCCCGTACTCGATCCGCGTCGTCAGCGAGATCACCGAGAGCAACGGTTCGTCGTCGATGGCCTCAGTCTGCGGCGGCTGCCTGGCGATGATGGACGCCGGCGTGCCGATGAAGGCGCATGTGGCCGGCATCGCGATGGGCCTGATCAAGGACGGCAACCGCTTTGCAGTGCTGACCGACATCCTCGGTGACGAAGATCACTTGGGCGACATGGACTTCAAGGTCGCCGGCACGACCAACGGCGTGACCGCGCTGCAGATGGACATCAAGATCCAGGGCATCACCAAGGAGATCATGAAGGTCGCCTTGGATCAAGCCAAGGAAGCTCGCATGCACATCCTGGGCAAGATGCAGGAGGCGGTGGGCGAAGCCAAGCACGAGGTGTCGCAGTTCGCGCCGCGCCTGTACACGATGAAGATCAATCCGGAGAAGATCCGCGATGTCATCGGCAAGGGCGGCGCTGTCATTCGCGCGCTGACCGAAGAAACCGGCTGCACGATCGACATCGGCGAAGACGGCACGATCACGATCGCGTCGGTCGATGCCGACAAGGCCGCGTTCGCAAGGAAGCGCATCGAAGACATCACCGCCGAGGCGATCCCGGGCGAGATCTACGAAGGCCCGATCACCAAGATCCTCGACTTCGGCGCGCTCGTGCAGATCCTGCCGGGCAAGGACGGCCTGCTGCACATCAGCCAGATCGCGCACCAGCGCGTCGAGCGTGTCGAAGACTTCCTGAAGGAAGGCCAGATCGTCAAGGTCAAGGTGCTGGAGACCGACGAGAAGGGCCGCATCAAGCTGTCGCTGAAGGCGCTGCTCGACAAGCCGGAAGGTTATGTCGAGGAAGAGCGTCCGCGCCGCGACTTCGGTGACCGCGATCGCGGTGGCCGAGGTGATCGCGACCGCGGCCCGCGTCGTGACCGGGGCGATCGTCCGCCGCGCGCCGAGCAGGGCGGCGAGCCGGTGGCCGCGACCACGGGCGACGACACGCAGCGCAACCCCGAGTAAGGGCCGCTGCCGATGCGTGCCATCGAGATCAGCGGCTACGGCGCCCCCGAGGTGCTGCAGCCGACGACCCGCCCCGACCCTGTAGCAGGGCCGGGCGAAGTGCTGATCCGCGTGGCCGCTTCGGGTGTCAATCGGCCGGACGTGCTGCAGCGCAAAGGGCTGTACCCGATGCCGCCCGGCGTAACTGACTTGCCGGGGTTGGAAGTGGCCGGCACGATCGTCAGTGGGGACGGCGTGTTCGATCCCGGCGACCGCGTCTGTGCGCTGGTTGCCGGCGGCGGCTATGCCGAGCTGTGCGTGGCGCCGACGGTGCAGACGCTGCCGGTGCCGCGCGGCCTGTCCGACATCGAAGCGGCGAGCCTGCCCGAAACCTTCTTCACCGTCTGGCAGAACGTCTTTCACATCGCTGCGTTGAAGGCCGGCGAGTGGTTGCTGGTGCAGGGCGGATCGAGTGGCATCGGCGTCACCGCGATCCAGTTGGCCAAGGCGCTCGGCGCGAAGGTCATCGTCACCGCGGGCAGCGACGACAAGTGCGCCGCCTGCATCGCGCTCGGTGCGGATCACGCGGTGAACTACAAGACGCAGGATTTCGTGGCTGAGGTCGATCGCATCACCGAAGGCCGCGGTGTCGATGTCGTGCTCGACATGGTGGCTGGCGACTACGTGGCGCGTGAGGTGAAGTGCCTGGCCAACGACGGGCGCTTGGCGATCATCGCCGTGCAAGGCGGCACGAAGAGCGAGCTCGACACCGGCGCGGTGCTGCGCAAGCGCCTGGCCATCACCGGCTCGACGCTGCGCGCGCGCTCGGTCGAATACAAGGGGCAGCTCGCCCGCGCTTTGTGCGAGACAGTGTGGCCTCTGCTCGAAGCGGGCCGCATCAAGCCGGTGATCCATCAGGTGTTCGCCGCTGAGCAGGCCGCGCAGGCGCATGCGCTGATGGAGTCGAGCACGCATGTCGGCAAGATCGTTCTGGATTGGAAAGCATGACGACCAGAAAGAAGCTCATCGCAGGCAACTGGAAGATGCATGGCAGCCATGCGGCCAACGCCGAGTTGCTCGCCGGCATCGCCGCTGCGCGGCCGTTTGTCGCCGAAGTGGCGGTGTGCGTGCCGTTCCCCTATCTCTCCGAAACAGCGGTGGCGCTGGCCGGCAGCGACATCCGCTGGGGCGCGCAGGACTGTTCGGCGCACGAGCAGGGTGCCTACACCGGCGAGGTGTCCGCCGCGATGCTGCACGAGTTCGGTTGCCGCTACGCCATCGTCGGCCACAGCGAGCGCCGGCAGTACCACGCAGAAAGCGATCAGCTCGTGGCCGACAAGGCCAAGGCCGCGCTCGCGCGCGGCGTCACGCCGATCGTCTGCGTCGGCGAAACGCTGGCGCAGCGCGAAGCCAATGAGACCGAAGCCATCGTCAAGCGCCAGCTCTCGGCGGTGATCCACACGCTCGCGCACTGCGCCGGCGAAATGGTCGTCGCCTACGAACCCGTCTGGGCCATCGGCACCGGCAAGACCGCCACGCCGGCTCAGGCACAAGCGGTGCATGCGCTGCTGCGCGCGCAGCTTGCCGCCGCCACGCCGCATGCGGCGGCGATGAAGATCCTCTACGGCGGCAGCGTCAAACCCGGCAACGCCGCCACGCTGTTCTCGCAACCCGACATCGACGGCGGCCTCGTCGGCGGCGCTTCGCTGAAGGCCGCCGACTTCATTGCCATCTGTCGTGCTGCGGCCTGACACAACATCGACAACAACGCTATGCAGATCTTCTGGAATCTCGTTCTCGCGCTGCAGATCATCTCGGCCATCGTGATGATCGGCCTGGTGCTGATGCAACACGGCAAGGGCGCCGACATGGGCGCGTCGTTCGGCAGCGGTGCGTCGGGCAGCTTGTTCGGCGCGTCCGGCAGCGCCAACTTCCTCTCGCGCTCGACGTCGTTCTGCGCGGCGGTGTTCTTCGCCTGCACGCTCGGCCTGGCCTACTTCGGCAGCGCAGGCATTTCCGCCAGGCAGCCTGAAGGCACGAGCGTGTTCGAACGCGCAGGTGCTGCCAGTGCGCCTGGCGCGGCGTCGTCAGCGCCGCCTGTGGCG
>CADEEN010000453.1 GCA_902826345.1 uncultured Burkholderiales bacterium
CATGTCGATCTTGTTGAGCACCAGCCAGCGCGGCTTGGCCGCCAGCGCCGGGTCGTACTTCTTCAGCTCGGCGACGATCGCTCGCGCCTGCGCCACCGGATCGACGCTGTCGTCGAACGGCGCGATGTCGACGAGATGCAGCAGCAGGCGCGTGCGCTGCAGGTGGCGCAGGAACTGGTGGCCGAGACCAGCGCCTTCGGCTGCGCCTTCGATCAGCCCCGGCACATCGGCGACGACAAAGCTCTTCTCCGGCGCCACCCGCACCACACCCAGGTTTGGGTGCAGCGTCGTGAACGGATAGTCCGCGATCTTCGGCCGCGCGTTCGAGATCGCAGCGATCAGCGTGCTCTTGCCGGCGTTGGGCATGCCGAGCAGTCCGACGTCGGCCAGCACGCGCAGTTCGAGCTTGAGTTTTTTTGCTTCGCCGGGCCAACCGGGCGTCTTCTGTTTCGGCGAGCGGTTGGTGCTGGTCTTGAAATGCAGATTGCCGAAGCCGCCGTCGCCGCCCTTGCAGACCAGCACCTTCTCGCCCGGATTCAACAGCTCGGCGATCACGTCGCCCGTCTCGAAGTCTTTCAGGATCGTGCCCACCGGCATGCGCAGCACGATGTCGTCGGACGCTGCGCCGAACTGGTCCGAGCCGCGGCCCGGCTCGCCGTTGCGGGCTTCATGGCGGCGCGCATAGCGGTAGTCGATCAGCGTGTTGAGGTTCACGTCGCCGACAGCGTAGATGCTGCCGCCACGTCCGCCATTGCCGCCGTTGGGCCCGCCGAAGGGAATGAACTTCTCGCGCCGGAAGCTGACGCAGCCGGCGCCGCCGTTGCCGGCCGCAACGTCGATGGTGGCTTCGTCAACGAACTTCATGGGGCAATGGTAGAGGCAGGGAAAACAAAAAGGCCCCGACGGTGCGGGGCCCTTGCAGCAAGCAAGTGCAGCCTCAGGCCGGCAGGATGCTCACGGTCTGGTTGTTGCGCTCGCCCTTGACGGCAAACTTGACGTGGCCGTCGATCAGCGCGAACAGCGTGTGGTCGCGGCCCATGCCGACATTGGTGCCAGCGTGAACCTTGGTGCCGCGCTGGCGCACGATGATCGATCCGGCCGTGACCATCTCGCCACCGAAGGCCTTGACGCCCAGCATCTTCGGTTGTGAGTCGCGGCCGTTTCGGGTCGAGCCGCCGCCCTTTTTCTGTGCCATGGTGGTCGCTCCTTACTTCTTCACGCCGCCGACCAGTTCGTCGGTCAGCTTCTTGAACTCATCCATCTTGCCGTCGCGCAGCAGTGCCGCCTGTTGCGGCCATGTGTCGGTGCTGGCCAGACTGAAACGTCCGCCGGATGCCTTCAGCATCGCGGTCATCGCGTCCGGCTTGGCCTCGGCCAGTTGGGCAAACGTGCGGATGCCGTTGTCAGCCAACACCTTGGCGATCTTCGGGCCGATGCCTTCGATCAACTCGATGTCGTCCCTGCCGCCCCTTTGCGGCGCCAGCATCAGCGGCGCTGCGGTCTCGGCCTTGGCCGAAGCTCCCGAGCCGTCCAGAATTTCGCCAACGAAGATTTCGGTGAAGCCTTGGCGGTGCCCTTGGGACTTCTTGTAGTGCTTACGGCGGCGCATCTTGAAGATGCGAACCTTGTCGTTTTTGCCATGCGCCAGTACCGTGGCGTTGACGGCGGCGCCTGCCACCAGGGGGGATCCGACTTTCAAGTCCGCGCCGGTGCCAACGGCCAGAACCTGATCGATCACGATTTCCTGGCCAACAGTCGCAGCAATCTGTTCTAGCTTGATCTTTTGGCCGGGAGCAACCTTGTATTGCTTGCCTCCGGCTTTTATGACTGCGTACATGTGTGCCTCTCTTGCGAACTCGGTGAATTGCTCCAAAGCGCGTGAGCGGTTCGAAGAACCCATGAGTGTAGCAGGGCGGACGACGCGGTTGAGGCCTTCCTATAATGGTCTATCCACAAGCGAAACGCCACCGTGCATCCCGCAGCAGCCGCCACGCGGCCACCTCCCGCCACGGCCGGCGCCAGTTCCGACCTGTTGGCCGGGCCCATGGCACAGGTCGATGCCGTGATTGCCGAGCGCCTGCGCTCCGACGTGGCACTGGTCAACCAGATTGGCCAGTACATCGTCAGTGCCGGCGGCAAGCGGATTCGCCCGCGCTTGGTGCTGTTGTTCGCGAACGCACTAGGCTACGCAGGGTCGGAGCACTACACCTTGGCCGCGACGGTCGAGTTCATCCACACGGCGACGTTGTTGCACGACGATGTGGTGGACGAATCGTCCCTGCGACGCGGCCGCCAGACGGCGAACGCCGTCTTCGGCAACGCGGCGAGCGTGCTGGTCGGCGACTTTCTCTACTCGCGCGCTTTCCAGATGATGGTCTCGGTGAACGACATGCGGGTACTCGACGTGCTGGCGGACGCCACCAACGTCATCGCCGAAGGCGAGGTGCTGCAGTTGATGAACATGCACGACCCGGATCTGGCGGTGGACGAGTACCTGCGGGTGATCCGCTCGAAGACGGC
This sequence comes from uncultured Burkholderiales bacterium, assembly GCA_902826345.1. GTDB lineage: Bacteria > Pseudomonadota > Gammaproteobacteria > Burkholderiales > Burkholderiaceae_C > CADEEN01. The sequence goes on from CADEEN010000453.1 coordinate 2,521, forward strand.
CAAGCTGTTCGAAGCCAGCGCGCGCTTGGGCGCGATCATCGCCGGCGCCGATGCCGCGGTGGAGGCGTCCTGCGCCAGCTACGGACGCTCACTCGGCACAGCATTCCAGTTGATCGATGACTTGCTGGACTATGACGGCGAGACGCACGAGCTGGGCAAGAATGTCGGCGACGACCTGCGCGAGGGTAAACCGACGCTGCCTTTGCTCGTCGCGATGTCGCAAGGCACAGCCGAAGAACGGGAGTTGATTCGCCACGCGATTGAGAAAGGCGAGGTGACCCGTCTGCCCGACGTGGTGGCCGCGGTGCGGCGCACTGGCGCGATCGATGCTGCGCGCGAGCTTGCGGGTGCGGAAGCCGAGGCGGCTCGCCTGTGCGCATCGGCCCTGCCGCCGTCTCGCTACAAAGACGCTCTGCTACACTTATGCGCTCAGGCCGTCGATCGCTCTTCATGAGTTCAGGCAGCCTTTTCGGGGTGTAGCTTAGCCTGGTAGAGCGCTACGTTCGGGACGTAGAGGCCGGAGGTTCGAATCCTCTCACCCCGACCACCACTGACAGAGCAAAACCTTCGTGCCCCGTGCAGGACGCGACTGGATGTGAACTGTTGCCGCCAAGGTCATGTCGTTGTTTTTCTCAGCGATTTACAGTGCCCAGGTGATCGGCGATGATCGTTTCGCTTTTTGCATGGTGAACTGAATCTGGTGGATACGCTGGCTGATGCCCCCTTCTCTTCGCTGTCCGGCGTGGCGCGGGTGCTCGTGCACGCCGGCAAGCTCAATGGCAAGACCGCCGAGGGCCTCGTCAAGACGGCCGCTGAGCGCAAGACCAGTTTCGTCTCGGCGCTGATCGCGCGCGGCGGCGGCTCGAAGCTGCACTGGGGCAACCCGCTCGAG
>CADEEN010000454.1 GCA_902826345.1 uncultured Burkholderiales bacterium
GAGGTGGGCGTTCGGGCCAGGCCTGCACACGGCGGGGGAGGGCATGAAGTGTCGTTGAGGCCGGCCCGGCAAAGCCCAGGTCCTGCTCGCCGAAGCGCGCATCGGCGACGAGGCCGAGCTTCAACCCCAACTGCGCGTTGTTGCCGAACTCGGCATGCGCATCGAGCGGCAGGTGGTATGCAAACAGGTTGATGCCGTGGGCCATCAACCGCCTCACGCGCTCGGCCAGCCAACCGGTGAGCCGGCCGTCCTGGCCACGCCAGAACAGGCCGTGGTGGACCAGGATCGCATCGGCGCCCGCATCGATCGCAGCGTCGATCAAGGCGCGGCTCGCGGTCACGCCCGACACCAGCCGCGTGACCTCGGCGCGGCCCTCGACCTGCAAGCCGTTCGGCCCATAATCCTTGAAGCGATCCACCGCCAACAGCGTGGCAAGGTGGCTCTCGATTTCGTAACGCGCGGCCATATCTTTCAGTCTCTCATGCGTCGACTCTGGTTGATCTTCTCGCAAGCCGTCACCGTGGCGCTGGCGTTGTTGTTCGTCGTCGCCACGTTGAAGCCCGAGTGGCTCAACCGCTCGCCCGGCCAGATGTTGCCGCAGATCGTTTCGATCGCGACGGCTCCTGACAGCGCAGCCTCCAGCGCCATGCCGGCACCCGGCAGCCTCGCCGCCGCCGCCCAACGCGCCGCGCCGGCGGTCGTCAGCATCGCCGCCAGCAAGACGCCGCAAGGCAACCCGCACGCCGACGATCCGTGGTTCCGCTTCTTCTTCGGCCAGCGCGGCGCGCCGCAGGGCATCGAGCCGCAGCGCGGCCTCGGCTCGGGCGTGATCGTCTCGGCCGAGGGTTACCTGCTGACCAACCACCACGTGGTCGACGGCGCCGACGAGATCGAAGTCGTGCTCGCCGACGGCCGGCAGGCGCAGGCCACGCTCGTCGGCACCGACCCGGAAACCGATGTCGCGGTGCTCAAGATCGACCTCGACAAGTTGCCGGCCGTGACCTTCGGCAACTCCGCGCGCTTGCAGATCGGCGATGCGGTGCTGGCCATCGGCAACCCGTTCGGCGTCGGCCAGACGGTCACCTCGGGCATCGTCAGCGCGCTCGACCGCCGCGGTCTGGGCCTCAACACCTTCGAGAACTTCATCCAGACCGACGCTGCCATCAACCCCGGCAACTCCGGCGGCGCGCTGGTGGATGGCAGCGGCAACCTGGTCGGCATCAACACGGCGATCTTCTCGCGCTCCGGTGGCAGCCTGGGCATCGGCTTCGCCATTCCCGCGGCGACGGCGCGGCTGGTGATGGAAGGCCTGATCAAGGACGGCAAAGTGATCCGCGGCTGGATCGGCGTCGAGCCGCGCGACCTCACGCCCGACATGGCCGACACGCTGCGCCTGCCGGTCAAGCGCGGCGTGCTGATCACCGGCGTGCTGCAGGACGGCCCGGCCAGCAGCGGCGGCATCCGCCCCGGCGACGTGGTGGTGCGCATCGGCGACACCAGCGTCGCCAACACCGCCGAGTTGCTCAACGTCGTGGCCGCGCTGCCGCCGGGCAGCAACGCCGACATCAGCGTGCAGCGCGGCGACAAGGTGGTGCCGGTGACGGTGAAGGTGGCGCAACGACCGCCGCGCCGGCAAGCCGCGCAATGACCGAGAGGACATCATGAAGCCGATGCTTCGTTGCCTGTTGACGGCCGCCTTGATTGGACACAGCGCGCTCGTGTTCGCCTGAACGAGCTGGCGCAGAAGAAGAAAGAGGCGCAGCAGCAGCTGGCCATTGCAGAAGTCGTCGAGCAAGACCTGGGAGGCGACGAAAGAAGGCTTCGCCAACGCCTGCCAGGCGATGCGGGCGTCTTTCGACAAGGCGACGAGCAGCGATAGCGCTTCGAAGTAGCCGCGACTTCACGCCGCCTTCACACAGGCCGCGCCTTGCCTTCCTAGCGCATTCACCGTCACGCGCGAACCTTGCGTTCATGCCACCGGCTGTCGGTGGCGCGACCGCACGCAAGGAGAGCGCCAGTGCCCGCCACCCCCGAAGTCGATCCCATCCGGCCACAGAGCCGCGTCGGCCGGATCATCCTGGCCATCGCCGCATCGCTGTTCGCAGCCGCGCTGCTGATCGCCTGGTCGCCGGCCCATGCCGACGACAGCGAGGCCGCCAAAGCCGAAGGCCCGTACTTCCACATCGCCAGCACCGACCCGGGCGTCGATCGCCTGCCGCTGAAGCGCACGCAGGTCGATGCGCGCATTGTCGGACCGATCGCCGACGTGCGCGTGACGCAGCGCTACAAGAACGAGGGCCAGCGCACGATCGAGGCGAAGTACGTCTTCCCCGGCTCGACCCAGGCCGCCGTGCATGCGATGACGGTGCGCCTGGGCGACCGCGTGTTGAATGCCACGATCCGCGAGAAGCAGCGCGCCAGGCTCGAGTACGAAGCGGCGAAGAAAGAAGGCAAGACCGCGGCGCTGCTCGACCAGCACCGGCCGAACGTCTTCCAGATGAACGTCGCCAACATCCTGCCCGGCGACGAAGTGACGGTCGAGCTGCGCTACACCGAGCTGCTGCTGCCGACCGACGGCCGCTACCGCTTTGTCTATCCGACGGTGGTCGGGCCGCGCTATCACGTGGCGAAGAGTGAAGGCGGTTCTTCTTCGTTTCCCGCCACTGCGCATCTGCCTGAAGGTCAAGCCTCAAACACCGCGTTCGATCTCAACGTCAGCTTCGCCTCGCCACTGCCGGTGAGTGACATCGAATCCGCCTCACACAAGATCGAAGTCAAAGGCGAAGCCAGCGCGCAGGCCGAAGTGGCCTTGGCCAACGAAGGCGCGCCCGGCAACAACCGCGACTTCATCCTCGACTACCGCTTGGCGGGAACCACCACCAGCGGCGGCCTGACGCTCTACCCCGGCAAGAGCGGCGAAGACAACTACTTTCTCGCCCTGGTCGAGCCGCCGCAGGCGATCGCCCCGGCGCAGATCAACCCGCGCGAGTACGTCTTCGTCGTCGACATCTCGGGCTCGATGCACGGCTTTCCGCTCGACACGGCGAAGACGCTGTTGCGGCATCTGATCGGCGGCCTGCGCGCCAGCGACTCGTTCAACGTGCTGCTGTTCTCGGGCAGCAACCGCATGCTGTCCGACACGCCGGTGCCGGCCACACGCGCCAACGTCGAGCGCGCGATCGCCACCATCGACAGCATGCGCGCCGGCGGCAGCACCGAGATCGTGCCGGCGCTCGAGCGCATCGCCGCGCTGCCGAAGAACGCCGAGGTGGCGCGCACGGTGATCGTCGTCACCGACGGCTATGTCACCGTCGAAGACCTCGTCTTCCAGCTCGTGCGCAAGAACCTCGGCAACAGCAACGTCTTCGCCTTCCGTATCGGCGCGGCGCTCAACCGGCACCTGACCG
>CADEEN010000455.1 GCA_902826345.1 uncultured Burkholderiales bacterium
CCTTGAACACCAGCAGGCCGATCGGCAGCCAGGCCAGCGGCGACACCGGCTTGAGGAGGCTGATCAACGGCGACGCCATGCGGTTGAAGAAGGCGAAGCGGCCGATGACGAAACCCAACGGGATGCCGACGAGTGCGGCCATGCCGAAGCCGAGCGCCACGCGCTCGAGCGAGAACAGCACGTTCCAGCCGATGCCCTGGTCGTTCGGCCCATTGCTGTAGAAGGGGTCGGAGAACAGCTTGACGGCGGCGTCGAAGGTGGCGGCCGGCGTGGGGAAGGTCGTGCTATTGGCGGTGAGCAGGCCCCAGATGCCGACCAGCAGCGCGAAGCCGATGACCGGCGGCAACACGCGCAGCCAGAACTCGCGCCAGTCGATGCGCTCGCGCGCGGGTTTCGGCGTCACTGACGGTGCTGCTGCCGCGGGCACGGCGGCGCGCTTTTCTTCCGCGAGCTGCTGCGACGCTTCGAGCGGCGAATGAAAGACGGCACTGACCATTGGGACCTCCTTACGCCGCGCTCGCGCGCACCTTGAATCCGTCGGCGTACTTGGCCGGCTCCTTGCCGTCCCAGACCACGCCGTCGATCAGCTTGGACGAGCGCATGTCGCTCTTGGGCACGCTGATCGTCATCGCGTCGGCCGCCTGCTTGTAGATCGCGGTCTGGTTGATCTGTTTGGCCACCGCCAGGTAGTCCGGATGCTCCTTCAGCAAGCCCCAGCGCTTGTGCTGCGTCAGGAACCACATGCCATCGCTCAGGTACGGGTAGTTCACCGCGCCATCGGCGAAGAACTTCATGTGGTTCGGGTCGTCCCAGGTCTTGCCCATGCCGTCCTGGTAGCGGCCGAGGATGCGCTGGTTGATCGCATCGACGCTGGTGTTGACATACGACTTGTCGGCAATCGTCTCGGCCATCTTGTTTTTGTTCTGCAGGCTGGCGTCGATCCAGCGGCTGGCTTCGAGCACCGCCATGATCACCGCGCGCGCGGTGTTGGGGTGCTTCTTGACGAACTCGCCGGTGGTGCCGAGCACCTTTTCCGGATGGTCCTTCCACACGTCCTGCGAGGTCGCCGCGGTGACACCGATGCCGTCGATGATGGCGCGGTGGTTCCACGGCTCGCCCACCGAGAAACCGTCCATGTTGCCGACGCGCATGTTGGCCACCATCTGCGGCGGCGGCACGGTGATGACCTTGGCGTCCTTGAACGGGTTGATGCCGGCCGACGCCATCCAGTAGTACAGCCACATCGCGTGCGTGCCGGTGGGGAAGGTCTGGGCGAAGGTGTACTCGCGCTTTTCCGCCGCCATCAGCTTGGCCAGCGACTCGATGTTGACGGCGCCCTTGTCGGCCAGTTTCTTCGACAGCGTCAGGCCCTGGCCGTTGTTGTTGATCGTCATCAACACCGCCATGTCCTTCTTCGGCCCTCCGACGCCCAGGTGCACGCCATAGATCAGGCCGTAGAGCACATGCGCCATGTCGAGCTCGCCGTTGACGAGCTTGTCGCGCACGCCGGCCCACGAGGCTTCCTTGGTCGGCACGATCTTCACGCCGTACTTCTTGTCGAAGCCGAGCACGCTGGCCATGACGACGCTGGCGCAATCGGTCAGCGGTATGAAGCCGATGCGCACCTCTTCCTTCTCCGGCTTGTCGCTGCCTTGTGCATACGCGACAGCGCGCAACGCGGGGTCGATGACGAGGCCCGCGCTCGCCACGGCGGCGGCGCGAACCACTTTGCGACGGCTCATGTTCGTGTCCTTCGTTTCATCCATGACTGCAACTCCCGGCGAAAAGAAAAAAGACCCACCGAACCGCGAAGCTCGGTGGGCCACATTGCCCCTGACTCAACCCTGAACACAACTCCCACGGCGTCGTTGCCGCAGCAGCTGGACCCAACGTTTGCAAATGCTGTGCCACGTGATTTCCCAGCCTCGGCCGCGCTTTTCCACGCCGGGCGATCCCGCTTTGGTGCTGCGTTGCACCAAACTGGTTATCCGAGCAGCGATTCGAGGTCGATCACGCGCTCGGCGGCGTCGCGCAGGCGGATGCCGCGACTCATCGCCAGGTCCTGCAGGAAGCGATGCGCTTCGGGCTCGGGCAACGACTTCTTCGTCATCAACAATCGCTTGGCACGGTCGATCAGCTTGCGGTCGGCGAGCTCGGTCTTCGCGCTGGCGAGTTCGTTGCGCAGCGACTCTTCAGCCGCGAAGCGCTCCACGGCCACGTCGATCACCGACTGCACGCGCTCGCGGTTCGCGCCCTTGACGACGTAAGCCGAGACACCCGCGCCGAGCGCCTCGCGCATCGTCGGCCGGTCTTCGCTGTCGGTGAACAAGGCGATCGGCCGCCGCGCATGCTGCGTGGCCACGGCGATGTGCTCAAGCACGTCGCGCACGCCCGAGTTGCTGCGCACCACGACCACGTCGGGCTTCAGCTGCGCCACCGCTTCGGGCAGCGTGGCATCGCCCGCGCGCACGCCGAGCACCAGCGAGCCGGCGTCGGCAAGCGCCTGTGCGAGCGCATGCGCGTCGTCCGAGCGCTCCGACTCCGGGTCGGTGACGATCAGGACGGCGAGGCGTTTCGCGGCAGGGGTGAGTTTCGGCTTGGCCGGCATGGCCGGCCAAATTGCAAGACGCGGGCCAGCGGGCCGCACAGCAGAGGTCAGCGTCGCGCTAACCCAATCGGCCCCACCACCGCACCTTGGTGCCAACAACCGCGACGCGCCAGCGGGGCGGCGCCACGGTCGCCATCAACACGCAGGCCACGGCCACGGCGGCAAAGACCCATCCGCGCCACGATACGAACACCGACAGTGGCCAATTCCAGTAGAGATACGCCAGCACGAAGAACGGCACCGACACGGCCAGCCAGAGCGCGCTGGCGATGCGTGCATAGGCGCGCGGAGGGTCGCGCATCGCCGTGGGGACATCGACGCCGAGGTCGCTCATCGAGAAGCCACTCAACACCGTAGAAAAGTTGCCCAGCGCACAGCGCGCAGTCAGCTCGTTGTGCGGCGGCGCGGCAGCAGACTCACGACGAAGACGCAGCCGGTGGCAAGGACGCATTTGCGCATGGCACCATGCTACGCGCCGCTGCGCTCGAGCAACGGCCTCAGCCGTGCGGCGAGTGCCGCCGCCTTGGCGCCGCCGTGTTGCTGGATCGCGCGCACCTGTTCGGCCAGCGCATCGGCCAGGCGCCCGTACTCGGCGTTCTTGATACGCTCGATCTCGTCGCGAATGGCCTTCAGCCTGTCGATCGACGCGGCGCACTTCGCCGACGCTTCGGGCGACGTCTCGGCCAGTTGCAGCAGCACCTCGGTGATCAGCCCCAACTGCTTGCCGTACGACGCCACCTCGAACGCTTGCTGCTCGATGCGCGCATCCCCGGTGCCAGGCCG
>CADEEN010000456.1 GCA_902826345.1 uncultured Burkholderiales bacterium
CATGAACGACGTCAACGAAACTCTCGACCAGGCCCTGGCGCGCAACGTGCGCGACGCGCTGGCCGAAGACATCGGCCGCGCCGACTGGACGGCGAGGCTCGTGCCGGCCGGCCGCCGCGTGCAGGCGCGCGTCGTCGCCAAGGAGCCGGCGGTGCTGTGCGGGCGTCGTTGGTTCGACCATTGCATTCACGCGCTCGACACCAGCGCCGACGTGCAGTGGCTGGCGGCCGAAGGCGGGCCGGTGGTGGCGGGCATGGCGGTGTGCCGCATCGACGGCGAAGCGCGCGCGTTGCTGTCAGCCGAGCGCAGCGCGCTCAACTTCCTGCAGATGCTGTCGGCGGTGGCGACGACGACGCGGCGTTACGTCGAAGCCATTGTCGGCCTGTCGCCGAACCCAAAGGGCTGCGCGATCCTCGACACGCGCAAGACGCTGCCCGGCCTGCGCCAGGCGCAGAAGTACGCGGTGCGTGTCGGCGGCGGACAGAATCAACGGCTGGCGTTGTGGGACGGCATCCTGATCAAGGAGAACCACATCGCCGCGGCCGGCGGCATCCGCGCGGCGCTCGATGCGGCCCGCGCGCTCGATGCCGGCGTGACGGTGCAGGTCGAGGTCGAGTCGATCGTCGAGCTGGAAGAGGCGCTGGCCTGCGGCGCGACGAGCGTGTTGCTCGACGACTTCAGTTTGAACGACATGCACCGCGCCTATGCCATCACTCAACACCGCGCGCTGCTCGAAGCCTCGGGCAGCGTCGATCTGGAGCGCGTGCGCGACATCGCCAAAACCGGCGTCGATCGCATCTCGATCGGCAAGTTGACGAAGGACGTGAGGGCGATCGACTTGTCGATGCGGGTGGACGGCGCTTAAGCCGTCTGCAACCGCCGCCGCACCATCTGGATGTGGCTCTTCAGCGCGTAGAGCTCGTCGGTGTACGACAGTGGGACCTGGATCGCGTTGACCTTGTGCTCGATCTCATCGAGGCCGTCGAGCAACTCCTGCGCCGGCCGCGTGCGCACGTCGGACTCGATCTGCCGCAGCTGCGCATACCAGCGGAACACCCGCGAGCGGATGCGCAGCTCGACCAGCGGCGGCACGATGCGCGACAGCGGCAGCAGCACGGCGACGATCGACAGCATCGCCAGCCACATGCGGTCCACCAGATTCGCCAGCCAGAACGGCAGGTAGCGCTGCAGCCACGGCACGCCGCTGCGGTAAAAGCGCTCGGCCTCGGGGGCCAACGCACGTTCGCCGTCGCGCGCGTTCGGGAAGTCGCCCTTGCGCTGGAACCAGCCCGACTCGCCGTGCACCTCGCGCGCCGCCTGCACGAAGAGTTGCGCCAGCGCGGGGTGCAGGTCTTCGCGCACCACCAGCGTGGCCGTCGGTGCAACCATGCGCACGTCGGCGGCGGGCATGTCGCGCGCCAGATCGACGACGCCGCGCGGCAGCGTCACGGCCGACAAAAAACCGAAGCGGCGCGTGTAGGCGTCGGCCTGCGCAAAGTCGAACAGTTGCACGCCGGGTGTCTGCAGCAGCATCTGCACCATCGCCGACTCGGGCGCCGAGGCGAGCACGAGGGCGTCGAGCCGGTTCTCGAGCAGCTCGATCACGGCCGGCGTGACCGGCTGCTGCGACAGCACGATGGCGCCGGCATCGACGCGGTTGGCTTCGAGCAGGCGCGTCGCCAGATGCGGCACACCGCTGCCTGCCGCGCCGATGTTGACGCGCCAGCCCGCCAGTTGCGACAGGCTGTCGAGCGTGGGTTTCTTCAGCAGGCGCTGTGCGCTGTCGGCGCGGTAGAACAGCCACACCGGTTCGTAGAACATGCTGCCGAGGGATCGCAGGCTCGCGTCTGCGTCCGGCATGTCGCTGGCGCCGCCTTGCACGAAGCCGATCTGCACGTCCGACGACGCATCGCGCAGCAGCGCCAGGTTCTCGGCCGCACCTTGCGTGTTGCGCAGCTCGACGGTGATGCCGTGCCGCTTCAGGCGCTCGGCATAACGTTGGCCGAACTCGGCATACGCGCCTTGCGCCACGCCGGTGGCGAGCACGACGCGGCGCGGCGGGTTCGGGTCGAGCAGCCAGTACGCCAGCGCCACCAGCCCGCAGGCCAACAGCACGAACGGCGCGCTGGTGGACAGCGCGGTGCGCAGGCCGGTGAAGACGTGTTGAGCGGTCATGCGTGGAAGTCCATGGCCGATACGATAGCGGTGTTCATTGCCCGAGCTGAGAGTTGCTGTGACAACACGTCGCCAGGTTCTGTTCGGTGTGGCCGCGGGTGGGTTGCTGTCGTCTTGCGCGCAAGAGCGGCTGACCGATGACGCCGTGTTGCCGTATGCCGGCCAGCGTCTGCTTTTTGCCAGCGTCGCCGAAGGCCGGCGTGTGCTCTCGGCCGACGATGACTGGCTGCCCGTGACCGGCGGCTTTCAGCGCCGCGCGATGATGGGCACGACGCAGCCGGTGACGCTGGCGCAGTTCCGGCAATGGAACGCCGCTGCGGTGCAGCCCTGGACTGCCGCGCAGCGCGAGCGCTGGCGCGCTGCGGCACTGTCCATCGAGGCGCGGGTGCGCGAGTTGCGCCTGCCGCTGCCGCCGCAAACGCTTCTTGTCGCGAGCAACGGTCAGGAGTCGGCGCGCATGCCGTACACGCGCGCCAACGCCATCGTCATCACCGGTGCGGGCCCGCTGGCGCGGCCGGCCGACGCATGGGTGATGGCGCACGAACTGTGGCACGTGGTCTCGCGTCACGCGCCGACGCTGGCAGACCGCGTGTATCGCGAGATCGGCTTCGAGCCGGTGCCCGAACTGGTTCAGCCGCTGGCGTGGGACGAGATCCGCATCGCCAACCCGGATGCGCCGGGCAACCGCCACGCGATACGCGCCGAGGTCGATGGCCGCAGCGTCTTGCTGACGCCGCTGCTCGTCGCCGCGCGCACGGTGTTGCAACCCAGTGAGCCGTTCGCGGCGCTGTTCGAGGTGCGGCTGGTGGAGGTGCAAGCCGACGCCGACGGCCGGCGCTCGCGGCCGGTGATGCATGACGGCGCGCCGCGCTGGCACCGCGTCGATCGCGTGCCGGCGTTTCTCGAGCGTCTGGGCGGCAACACGCCCTACGTCATCCACCCGGAAGAGTCGATGGCCGACAACGTCGCCTTCCTGCTCACCGGGCGGCCGGCGCGCAACGCCGAACTGTTGAAGCGAATCGAGGCGGCGCTGCGAGGTTAGTGAGACTTGGACACCGACGGCGACATCAGCTTGTCGGTGTAGGCGATCGCCATCGCCGAGAGCAGGAAGGTGATGTGGATCACCGTCTGCGCGATCAGCACCTTGTCCGAGTAGTTGGCCGCATTGATGAAGGTCTTGAGCAGGTGGATCGAGCTGATGCCGATG
>CADEEN010000457.1 GCA_902826345.1 uncultured Burkholderiales bacterium
TGCGACTGTTGGCCGAGCGCATCGCGCAGCAGTTGGGCAATGCCGTCGTCGCGCCGGTGGTGGCCTATGTGCCCGAAGGGCGCATCGATCCGCCCACCGCGCACATGCGCTGGCCGGGCACGATCACCGTGCCGGAAGGCGCGTTCGAAGCCTCGCTCGAAAGCGCTGCGCGCAGCTTGCAGCGCGCCGGCTTCGTGCACGTGGTGCTGCTCGGCGACCATGGCGGCTATCGAGCGAGCCTCGACCGCGTGGCTGCCCGCGTGGCCAACGTGCACGCACTGCCCGAGTACTACCGCGCCGCAACGAGCGACTTCGCCACGGCCTTGCGCGCACGTGGCTTCAGCGACGCCGAGATCGGCCGTCACGCCGGCTTGGCGGACACCGCGCTGATGCTGGCGCTGGATACGGCGGCGGTACGCCGCGACAGGCTGGCAGCGAGCCAGGGTGAGGGCGCTGATGGCGACGCGCGTCGCGCCGACGCCGCGCTGGGCCAGGTGGGCGTGGAGCATGTGGTCGGCGTGACGGTGGCGGCGATTCGTGCGCGGACGGGAGCACGCGCGGGCAAGCCACAATCTCCACCCATCAAACCTTGATCTTTCGTGGGCGGAGGCAAAGAAGATGAACCGTGTTGTGACTGCAGGCTTGTGCGTACTCGTGACGGCAGCGCTCGGCGGGCTCGCGGCTGCGGTGGCCCAAGCGCCGGCGCCGGCGCCCGCAGCGGTCACGGCAGCGGTGGCGCCACCGCCGACGCCCACCGTGGCTACTGTGTCCGGCATGCCGCCAGTGATCGATGCTCGGAACCTGTACAGCGAGCAAGCCGCGAACAAGCTGCAGCCGGCAATCGCGAGTGATCTGCCGCGCATCTACGTGCCCAACCTGCGTGGCCACGACGTGCACGTGATCGACCCGGTGACGATGAAGGTCGTCGATCGCTTCAAGGTCGGCTACAGCCCGCAGCACATCGTGCCGTCGTGGGACATGAAGACGCTGTGGGTGACCAACAATGCCGAGCGCCGCACCGACGGCAGCCTGACGCCGATCGATCCGAAGACCGGCAAGGCGGGCCCGGCGATCGATGTCGACAACCCGTACAACCTGTACTTCTCGCCCGACGGCAAGAGCGCGATCGTCGTTGCCGAAGCGCGCAAGCGCCTGGACTTCCGCGATCCGAAGACGATGGCGTTGCAGGCCGAGTTGCCGGTGCCCGGTTGCCGCGGCGTCAACCACGCCGACTTCTCGATCGACGGCAAGTTCGCCATCTTCACCTGCGAGTTCGACGGCACGCTGGTCAAGATCGACATGGTGCAGCGCCAGGTGCTCGGCTATCTGAAACTGTCGATGCCCGAGACGCGTTTCAAGGCCGGCAAGCTGCAACCCGGCCAGGTCTGGGAGCCGGGCGAGACCGAGCTCTGCAAGGTGAAGAAGGGCATGCCGCAGGACATCCGCATCTCGCCCGACGGCCGCAAGTTCTACATCGCCGACATGCATGCCGACGGCGTGCACATCGTCGATGGCGAGAGCTTCACCAAGGTCGGCTTCATCGCCACCGGCCTGGGCGCGCATGGCCTGTACCCGAGCCGCGACGGCAAGCTGCTGTACGTCGCCAACCGCGGCTCGCACGAGATTCACGGGCTGCGCAACGGCAACGGCAGCGTGGCGGTGATCGATTTCGCGACTGACAAGGTCGTCGCGCGTTGGGGCATCCCCGGCGGCGGCAGCCCCGACATGGGCAACATCAGCGCCGACGGTCGCTACCTCTGGCTGGCGGCGCGCTACGACGACGTGGTCTACCGCTTCGACACGCAGGACGGCGGCAAGGTGCAGCGGGTCTTGGTCGGCGCCGAGCCGCACGGCCTCACGGTGTGGCCGATTCCTGGCCGCTACTCGCTTGGGCACACGGGCAACATGCGATGAACTTCGGCTTGATCATCGTCGGCGACGAAATCCTTTCGGGCAAGAGAAAGGACGGTCACATGCCGAAGGTGATCGAGTTGCTCGCCGCGCGCGGCCTCGCCTTGAGCTGGGCGCGCTACGTCGGCGACGACCGCGCGCTGATCACAGAAGCGCTGCAACACGCCTTCGCCAGCGGCGACATCGTCTTCTCTTGCGGCGGCATCGGCGCCACGCCCGACGACCACACGCGCCAGTGCGCAGCGGCGGCGTTGCAATCCGAACTCGCGCTGCACCCGAAGGCCGAAGCGCTGATTCGCGAGCGCATGCAGGACACGGCACGCGAGCGCGGCGAGCCTTACGAGCCCGATCGGCCGGACAACATCCACCGCCTGAACATGGGCGTGTTCCCCGCGGGCGCGGAGATCATCGCCAACCCGTTCAACAAGATCCCCGGCTTCTCCATCGGCGACGTGCACTTCGTGCCCGGCTTTCCGGTGATGGCGCATCCGATGATCGAAGCGTTGCTCGACACACGCTACCGCGCGCTTCACGGCACGCAGGTGCAGGCCGAACGATCGGTGATCGTCTTCGGCGCGATGGAAGCCACGCTGACGCCGCTGATGGAAGCGATCGAGCGCGAGCACGTCGGTGTGCGCGTGTTCAGCCTGCCCAGCGTCGATCACCCGCAGTACGGCCGCCACATCGAGCTCGGCGTGAAGGGCGCGCAGGCGGCTGTCACGCCGGCCTATGCATCGCTGCGCGACGGGTTGGCTGCGATGGGCGTGCCGCTGGGCCCTGAGTTGGTGCGGTAGCGCGCACCAGAACAAGACAGATTGCCGCCCCGCATTGGGGCAGCGAGCAGAATTCAGAGGGAGCCGCGGCTTTGCCGCGCGCACCGGCCGCGGGCATGCTTTCTGCTAGATTGCTGCGCTTTCGCGCCCCAAATCCCAACCCAGAACCGACCCAGGAGAGAGTTCGATGTCCAGTAAGGCAAAGACCGTTGCCGACGTGATGAAGATGGTGAAGGACAACGACGTCAAGTTCGTCGATTTCCGCTTCACCGACACGCGCGGCAAAGAACAACACGTGACCGTGCCGACATCGGCCTTCGATGAGGACAAGTTCACCGCCGGCCATGCCTTCGACGGCTCGTCGATCGCCGGCTGGAAGGGCATCGAAGCCTCGGACATGCTGCTCATGCCCGACCCGAACACCGCCAACATCGACCCGTTCTTCGAAGAGCCGACGCTGTTGCTGACCTGCGACGTGCTCGAGCCCGGCGACGGCAAGCCCTACGAGCGCGATCCGCGCTCGCTGGCGCGCCGCGCCGAGGCGTACCTGAAGAGCAGCGGCATCGGCGACGCTGCCTACTTCGGCCCCGAGCCCGAGTTCTTCGTCTTCGACAGCGTGCGCTGGAACGTCGACATGTCCGGCAGCTTCTCGAAGATCGAATCGGAAGAAGCGGCCTGGAACAGCGGCAAGGAGT
>CADEEN010000458.1 GCA_902826345.1 uncultured Burkholderiales bacterium
CCTGAGCGTGTTCGTGTGGTCGACCGATGCGCAGGCGCCGCTGATTCTGCTATTCATGCCGCTGTGGAACCTGATCATCGTGGCGCCGGCGGCGCTGCTTCTGACGGCGTTCGGATGGTGGATCGCGCGGCGTGCGCGCCCTGCTTGAGGAGAGACAGTCATGAGCGATCGAGTAAATCGGGGTTTGTTGCTGGTGGCGATGGGTCTGGCGGTGTTGTCGCTATGGTGGCAGGCGGGAACGCAAGGGGTGGCGGTGGCCGCAACGTCGCCGCCGACGCAAGAGGTGGTGCGCGCCAGACTCATTGAACTGGTCAGCGCCGATGGTCGCGTCGTGGCGCAGTTGCATACGGATCAGGAAGGCGGTGCCAACCTGCGGCTACGTGATGGGCGTGGTGAAGTGCGCGTGAAGCTTGGCGCCACCGGCGAGGGTGCGGGGCTGATCCTCATGAGTGGCGGCACGGAGCCGGCGGTGTGGCTTCAGAGCAGTCGTCGGGATGGCGCGATCAGGATTCTGCGAGACGGCCAGCTGCGGGACATGCCATGAGTGGGCGTTGGCTCTTCGCGCTGGCGGCAGCGCTGACCCTCATCAGTGTGGCGCATGGCGGCGAGAGTGACGAATCGGTGCAGGCTGCGGCAGCGGAGGCGCGTCGCAACGCTTCGAGCGCGACAGGGTCTGCATTCGAGCTGCAGGTAGCGCGCGCGCTGGGCGTGCAGAAGACCCGGCTGGTGCAACAGTGCCTGCGACAACACCGCCTCAAGCAAGACAGCGGGCTTCGGTTGTTGATACGACTGGATGCGGACGGTGTTGCCGAGCGGGTCATCGCGGACCCGGGGTCGGCGGCCGGTGACTGCATCAGCGCTGGCCTTCGCAGCTGGCGCGCCGTGACACCACCCATGCCGGAATACTGGGTCGAGATTGTCGTACAGGCGCGTTCAAGATAGGAGCCGGATGGCAGATCGGGCATCCAGGAGCTGGCTGATCGCGGTCGTAGGGTTCGTCTTCGGTCCGGTGGCGATTGCGTTGCATGAGGGTGGACATGCGTTGGCCGGTATGTTGATGGGCGGTAAGGTGCACGTACACGCGATTGCGACGACCGTTGCGATTCCAGCGGGGCAACTATCGCTGGGTGTGCTGGCCGCGGCGGGGCCGGTCGTCGATATGATCCTCGCGCTGGCGGGATTGGGTGGTCTGATGTGGCGCGCTCGGCGAGCGCCGCCCGCGCTGCCGGATTGGGTGCTGACCGCGATGGCTTGCACGTCGCTGCGGTGGCTGATGCGTGTGCCCATCGGACTGCTGCTGGCGCGGGACAGCGGTGGCGCAGTTCTGGATGAGGTGCTGACGGCAGAGGCAGTTGGCATCGGTCCGTGGGTGCTTGTAGTGCCGCTGGCGGTACTTGGGGGCGCCGTATTCGTGCTGGTGGTACGGTGGCATTCGAGCGGTCAGCGCCTTGCTCCGTTCACGGTGCTCTTGATCAGCGAAGCGGCTGGTGTGCTGGCTTGGCGCGCAGTCACCGCATAGCCGGCGTAAGGCGCCGACGAGCAGTGCTGACCGCACCGGCATCGGCGATGCCCCTGCGTTCGCTGCTCGTCGGAGGGGACCGGCGTTCGATCCGGCAATCCGCCGCCGCGTTACGCTGGGTACAGGCGGATCGCCGGCGGGTCAGGAGTCTCGCGCAGCTCACCTCCGATGAGGACGAACTGGTTGTGATGCGTGCGACGGACCTGCTGGAGAAGTTGGCGCGTTCGCACCCGGCATGGGTGCAGCCGCACCGGGCGTTGTTGATCGGGCCACTGTCGGTGCATCGGATGTGGGAAGTGCAACTACAAGTGGTACGGGCGTTGCCGCTGCTGCGATGGACAGCGGTTGAACGGCAAGAGGTTGTAGCCATCTTGCGGCGCGCGCTGGCACATCCGAAGCTGTTCGTGCGTATCTGGGCGATGGATTCTCTGGCGCAATTCGCGTTGGATGACCTATCATTGGCAGATACCGTCCATCGTGTGCTCGCTTCGGCCGAGCATTCGACAAGTGCGGCGCAGCGGGCTAGGGCACGGCGCATCCGGCGTCAGTGGCTTGCAAGGACACGTGGCGACGGCCAGGGGCAGCGATCTTGAACGAGGTAGGCAGAGTTTCCTGGAATCGTCCTGGCCCATCGCGCCCGGTGCTTCCGCGCATGCCGCCGGCGCCTTCGTCACGATGGACAATGATGAAGCGGCGCTGCTGCGTCGGGTGCGCTCGGCACTGCCGCGGCTGGGCAGGGTCGAGGAGCGCCGGATGTTCGGTGGCGTGTGCTTTATGCTGGATGGTTCACATATGTGTCGGTGTGCCGAAGGGCGAGCTGATGGTGCGCGTCGGTGAGGCGCATAGTGAGCGGGCGCTGGTGCGGCCGATGAACTTCACCGGTCGCGACATGCGCGGAATCGTGTACGTGGCGAGTGAGGGGCTGGGGTCGGCGGCGGAGTTAGGGCGCTGGTTGCGCACGGCGGCGCAGTACGTCCGCACGCTGCCGGCGCACAGAGCAAGCCGTCTGCGACGGAAGGCGGCAGCGAAGCGCGGCGCGGCGTCGAAGCAGTCACGCGCGTAGCTAGGCACTGCCGGTCGCGTGTCTATGATCGGGTCATTGTCGCTCTGTTCTCCAGACGGTTGAGCAAGATTGCGACCGGCACGAAGGTCATCCAGGGGACGATGTAGAACACCGTCAGATACCAGTAGCGAGTGACGAAAACCCAGCCGTGGTCCAGATACCAGCCGCAGTACAGGGCGTCCAGGACGGCCAGTGGGAGCGTGAAATAGAAGGATACCCAGACCGCGTAGCTCAGGCGGCGTGTAGGCCGATGTCGCGACAAGACTGCCACGGCGGCAACGCCGATCGCCGCGGCCAGCAGGGTGCAGCCGACGGCCAGCGGTACCGTCGCGTATTGTTGGTAGTAGTTCGGCAGGCCAGCGAGCCAGAAGGCCAGCCAGATGCCCGTCGCCTTGCTGACGAGTTGACCGTGTTCCGCAAGCGTCATGAAGGTTTGTGCCGGTTGTCGCAATGAGTCTACTCCAACAACGTGCGAACGTGATTCAACAGATGCAGTGTCCAGCGGGCCGCGACGGCCCGTCGCAACAGCGACGGTCAGGGGGGCCGGCGACGGGGGCGGTCCCGACGGTGGAGCCGGCGGAGCGCTGGTGGCGATGTTGTAGCGGATGATGGTCAGATAGTTGGCCGGATCGCCGGCGATGAAGCCGCCGGGGCCCTTGAGGTACTCTTCCTCGTGATCGCCGGTGATGACGTAGCCGCTGCTTCGGATGAACGCGAGCAGACGGTCGATGTCTGCCTGTTCAGTAGCGTAAGGGCCGATATGCAGGATTTCAGCAACCGTGCCGTAGGTCCA
>CADEEN010000459.1 GCA_902826345.1 uncultured Burkholderiales bacterium
TCCGTCTCCACCCCGCGCCCGCCGCCATCGCCGACCGCCGCGCGCGCCAGCACGTCGACCGGCAGCACCGGCGCCGTGCGCTGCGGCAACAGCGCCGGCAAGGCGATGCGGCCCTGCGCATCGACCGGCCAGTTCGTGGCCGCGCCGGCCGGCGCCGTGGCCTGCCACACGGCCAGCGCAAACGACGGCCAGCGCTGGCCCTCGGCTCGGTGCCACAGCGAGCTGCGGCGCAAGCGGCCGTCGTCGTCGAGCGCGTCGGTGATGACGCC
Organism: uncultured Burkholderiales bacterium; assembly: GCA_902826345.1. GTDB lineage: Bacteria > Pseudomonadota > Gammaproteobacteria > Burkholderiales > Burkholderiaceae_C > CADEEN01. Next base: position 270 of record CADEEN010000459.1, read on the forward strand.
GATGCGCGGCATCTGCTGCGGCCCCGGCCAGACGCTGGGCACCGGCCACGCCAGCTCGGGCCAGGACTGCGCCGGCAACGTGCTGTCGGCAGCCGAACGCAGCGCGTGATGGGTCGGCGCCGTGTGGTGGGCGCTGACGGCGCTGTGCAGCGCCGGCCCGCGCAGGCCGGCCGCGGCCAGCACCACCGGCGCGCCGTCACGCGCCAGCGCGCGCGACAGCGCGCGGTCGCCGTTGCCCGGCTCCGACAGCAGCAGGTCGATGGCGATCGCGCGCGCGCCGGCGCTGCGCAGCGTCTCGATCGCCAGCGCGTACACGTCGCGCGGGTACGGCCAGGCGCCCAGGCGCGGCTGCAGCGCGCGCAGCGAGGCGTCGTCGATGTCGATGATGAGCACGCCCTGCACCGGCTGCGGCGCGGCGGCCCAGCGCGACTGCGCATCGACGAAAGGGCGCGACAGGGTCTCGTGCAGCGGCAGCGCGGCCAGCAGCAGGCCGGCCAGCAGCGCGCCCGCCGGCACCCACCATAGAGAGTTCAGACGGCGATCCTGGGGGAAGCTCACAGCAGCAACAACAGCGCGGGAACGATCAGCCACCACCACGGCGACGACGGCACCTCGATCTGCTGCGCCTGGCCGAACGGGCCGGCGAAGCCGTCGGCGTCGATCGTCTTCACGCGCAGGAAGTAGCTGCCGGCGGGTGGCTCGCGCAGCAGCCACTGCGGCTCGGTCACGGTGCCTTCGCTGACCATCTGGCCAAACGCAGCGTCGCGCGCCACCTGCACCTGCCAGCGCGTGCCTGCGGGCGCACTCGAAGGCCAGCGCAGCAGCACGCCCTCGTCACTCTGCTGCGGCTCGGCCGGCGGCGGCGCTGCGGGCGGCAGGGTGCGGGTGAAGCTGTGCGCGTCGGAGAACGGGCCCTGGTCGCCGCTCGCCAGGATGCTGGCGACGCGCCAGTGGTGCGTGCCCAGCGGCAGCGCGATGCGGGCTTCGCCGGCGTCGAGATCGGCGCGGTCGATGCGCGGCTGCGCGAAGTCCGCCGTGTCGGCGACTTGCAGGCGGACCCGCGCCGCCACGGCGTTGCGCGTCCAGGCCAGACGCACGCTGTCGTCGATGGTGCGGCCGCCGGGCGTCGGCGCGGCGATGAAGGGCGGCTCGGGACGCGCCTTGAGGACGAACGCGGCACGCGTGTCGCGGCCTTCGAGGCCGTCGGCATCGACCGCGCGCACGCGCAGTTCGTAGCGACCGTCGGCAATGTCTTCGCTCCAGCGCGCCGGCGCGGTGTCGAACACGCAGTCGACGACGAGGCGTGGCGGCTCATCGGTGGTCAGCACCTGCGCGCGCACGCGCGTTGGGGCCGCGCTCTGCCACGACAGCCGCAGCGGCATACGCTCGACACGCTCGGGCAGGCCGGCCAGCGTCGGCGCAGCGGGCAGCGCGCGCGGCGGCGTCATGCCGCCGGCGGCGCTGACGGCACCGAAACCGGCGCCGACCAGCGACTCGCTGCGCGCCGCGGCGTTGCCGCTGCCAGCGCGCGCGCCGACGCGGCCTTCGAGCACCTCGACGCGTGTCGTGCCACCCTCCGCCGCGGTGCGGAAGTCGGTGCCGCGCACGCCGAGGTTGGCTTGCGGCGTGCGCATCTCGTAGCGCGACGGCGCGCTCGCGCCTCGCGCCGACGAAACCGGCGGCACCGCCGAGTCGGCGCTGCCGCGCTCCAGGCGCAGCGTCGTCGACGCGCCGGCGCGCGACTGCGCCAGGCGCTCGATCTTCAGTTCGCTGTCGGGCCGCAGCAGCACGCGCGCGCCATCGACGAAGCGCAGCGTCGCCGACGATTGCGCGCCGGTACGCACCACGTCGCCGGCCGCCAGGTTCTCGCCGCTGATCAGCGCGATCGCGGTTTCGGTCGACAGGCGCGTCACGCTGACGCTGCCGTAGGCATGCACCACCTCGGCCAGCGCCGGCTGCTCTCGCAGCAGGTGCGCCGGGATGCGCAGCAGGCTGCCGGGTTGCAGGCGCTTCGGGTCGGCGACGTTGTTGGCGCGCTGCACGCTGGCCCAGTCGGCGCCGTCGCGCAGCAGCGCGATCAGCGTGTCGCCGGGCTGCACACGGTAGTCAACGACGACATGGGTGGCAGGGCGCACGTCCTGCGCCCAGGCCGGCACAGCGCTCGCCGCCAACGCTGCCGTCAACACTGTTTGGAGCACCAGCCTGCAGGACAACGACCACCTCCCGCGAACCACCGCGGCGCGATTATGGAGTCGGTGCGCGCGGCAAGTCGAAGCGGTCGGCCAACAAGTTAGGGTCATCGAAATGCCGTCGGCCGACGAAGGCCGTGGCATGGTGGCCCCACTGCCGCATCGCGCCGGCGCTGGCGATGCCCATCGGCCAGAACAAAAAACGCTCGCCGCGCTCGCTGCCACGCACCAGGCCGTCGGCGGCGTAGAGGCTGCGCGAGCCGCCGCCGGGCAACGGCAGCGAGCGCAGCTCGTCCTCGTTGCGCAGCTCGTAGCGCACAGCCGGCGTGCTGGTGGCGGCATCGCGCACCACCGCGCTGACGTGGTGCGTGGCCGAGGCGATGCGCACCGCCCAGCGCTCGCCGCGCCGCAGCGTCGGCAGCCGCGCCGGCACGAACGCCCACTCCTCGTGCGTCGGCGCGCCGTCGCGCAGGCGCACGCCGTCGGCCGGAAAGAACAGGTGATAACAACCGCAGGCGTGGATCGTGTCGAGCAGCCACGGCGCGCCGTCCGGCCCGTACGTCAGGCGCACGACGACGCCGTCGAGCGGCCCGCCGAGCAGGTCGAAGCGGCCGCTCTTGGGCCGCTCCGGAAACCAGAGCGTGAAGACGTCCTGGCGCAGCACGCGGCCTTGATGCAGCGCCGCGGCCTGCCGGCGGTAGACCACCGGCTGCGTCGTATCGACTTGCGGCACGCGCGCAGCGGCGTCGCGCCAGCCGGGCACGCCGAAGCGGTCGAACGGCGCCGGCGCGTTGCCCGGCTGCTGCTCGATCTCGAACACCAGCGGCACGCCGGCGTCCGCCGGCTCGAAGCGTTGCAGCGGCGGCGGCGACGTGGTCCAGCGCTCGACCGCACGTTGATGTTGGTCCTGCCAG
>CADEEN010000460.1 GCA_902826345.1 uncultured Burkholderiales bacterium
TGCAGGCGCACATCGCCGAGGCCGGCATGCTGGTGGTGGCGGTGGCCGAGAGCACCGACATCCGGCCGATGATCGAGACCGCGCGCACGCTCAGTTCGCAGATCCCGATCATCGTGCGCGCGCCCAACGCCGAAGAGGCGCAGCTGCTGGCCGACAGCGGCGCCACGCGCGTCGTGCACCCCAAGCAGGCGCTGGCCGATGCGATCGTGCGCGAACTCACGGCGCGCCTGGGCGCGCACAGTCGGCTCGCCGGCACTTGAACGCGCGCTGGCCTCTCGTCGCACCGCTGGCCGCCCTGGCCGTGCTGGCCGCCGCCGTGGGGCTGCCGGGCGGGGCGCTGCTGACCGCGCTGGCGGCCGCGGCGCTGATCGTCGCCGTGCTGGCCGCGGTGCATCACGCCGAAGTCGTCGCGCACCGCGTCGGCGAGCCGTTCGGCACGCTGGTGCTGGCGATCGCGGTGACGGTGATCGAGGTCTCGCTGATCCTGTCGATGATGCTGAGCGGGGGCGCGGCCGCGGCAACGCTGCCGCGCGACACCATCTTCGCCGCGGTGATGATCATCTGCAACGGCGTCGTCGGCCTGTGCCTGCTGGTCGGCGCGTTGCACCACCACGAGCAGTCGTTCCGCATCGAAGGCGTCGGGCCCGGACTGGCCGCGCTGGTCTCGCTGGCCACGTTGTCGCTGGTGCTGCCGAGTTTCACCACCAGCTCCGCCGAGGGCACCTACACGCTGTCGCAACTGGTGTTTGCGGGCGCTACCTCGCTCGTGTTGTGGGCGGTGTTCGTGTTCTTCCAGACGGTGCGCCACCGCGACTACTTCCTGCCCGCCGCAGCGGCAGCCGATGAACGAGTCCATGCCGATCCACCGAGCGTGGCACAGAGCGTCGCCAGTTTCGGGCTGCTGCTGGCAGCGCTGGTGGCCGTGGTCGGCCTGGCCAAAGTGCTGTCGCCGTCGATCGAAGCGGCGGTGGCGCGCGCCAACCTGCCCAAGGCGGTGGTCGGCATCGCCATCGCTCTGCTGGTGCTGCTGCCCGAAACCTGGGCCGCGGTGCGCGCGGCACGCGCCAACCGCCTGCAGACCAGCCTGAACCTGGCCATCGGCTCGGCGCTGGCCAGCATCGGCCTGACGGTGCCGGCCGTCGTCGCGGCCTCGGTGTGGCTCGAGCTGCCACTGCTGCTCGGCCTCGAGGGCAAGGACATGGCGCTGCTGGCGCTGACCTTCGTCGTCGGTGCGATCACGCTCGCATCGGGGCGCACGAACATGATGCAGGGCGCGGTTCACATCGTGATCTTCGCGGCCTTCCTCTTCCTGGCGCTGGTGCCTTGAGGCGTGCCGCGCCGCGCTGCCGTCAGCGCTGCAATGCAGCGTCGATCGTCGCCATGCTCAGCTCGCGATAGCCGTCGGCGCTGACCGGCGACACGGCCGTGATCGCATGCAGGCGCAAGCGCGAGCGCGCCGGATGCGTGGCGTCGAGCTGGCCCGCATAACGCGCGTTGAAGCGCACGTCGCGGCAACCCGAGATGGTGATGTCCACCGCCAACACGTTCTTCAGCCGCGGCTGCGGCGCATGCACGCCGTCGAGGCGGCAGCCGGCGCCGACGGCGCCGCCCTGCAGGCGGCCGTCGGGCAGCAGGGCGAGTTCGATCTCGGCATCGGCGCTCGCGTCCAGTGGCGCGCCGCTGACGTAGCGGAACTGGGCGGCGCCGCGCCACGGGCCCTGTGCCGGCGGCGCCTCGCGGCGTGGCTCGGCGGCGACTTTCGGTTTGTCGGCGGCGCGCACGTCCACGCTCACCGCCGGCTTGACCGCAGGCGCCGCGCTCGGGGCGACATCGCAATGCGCGTCCTGGTAGACGACACGCCCGCTGGCGTCGGTGCATTTGCGCACGCCGGCCTGGCACGGCGGCGCCAGCGCCGTGCCCGCCACGGCCAGCCAGCCGATCAACGCAGTCCGCGAAGCGCTCATCCGATCACCTGACGCCGAGCTTGAGCAGCAAGCGCAGGTACTCCAGCTTGGCGGTGAGTTTCTGCATCTGGTCGTTGAGCCGCGCCAGCGCGATCGCGCTGTCCTCCAAGGTCATCGGCGGGCGAGACGGATTGGTCCCGGGAAGGTGGGGTGTGCTCATGGGAACGCTCCTGCGCATCGGTTCGACAGCATCGTGCGCATGCGCAATCCGTCACACAACCCCGCAAGCGCGGTGGCGGTCCCCGCCTGCGGGGCCATCAAGTCGGTGACAGCGCGAGCTCGACGGCAAACCCGGACGCGGACTCCGGCAAGGTCAGGCGCCCGCCATGCGCCCGCGCCACCAGATCGGCCAGCATCAGGCCGAGGCCTGTCTGGCCCTCGTAGCGCTGCGTCGCCAGCGCGTCGCGCAACTGCGCAAGGCGCTGCGCGTCGCCACCGGGGCCGTCGTCGCGCAGCAGCAGCCGGCCGGCTGCGGGCAGGCTGACGGTGACGCGCTGCGCGCCGTGGCGCTGCGCGTTGTCGAGCAGGTTGAGCAACGCGGCCGCGAGCAGATCGGGGTCGGCGTCGATCTGCACACCGTCGTTCACCGTCACCTGCAGTGTCGGCAACGGCAGGTGGGCGAGCAGCGCCTTCACATCGACCGGCCGGCGCTGCACGTCGGCGCCGAGGCGAAACAGCTCGAGCAACGAGCGCACCACGCGTTGCAGCCGCGCCGATGCCTCGCGCACGCGCTGCAGCCGCGGCTGCGCTTCGGGCGAACTCTCGCGCAGCGCCACCGCGAGCTGCGCGTCCATGCCTGCCAGCGGCGTGCGCAGGGCGTGCGCCGCATGCGCGGCGACGCGCCGCTCCTGCGCCACGCGCTCGGCCAGGCGGCGGCCGAGCTGGTTAAGCGCGTCGTGCACCGGCACGAGTTCAGCGCGTTCGGCAGCGCCGAGCGCCTGCGCCGGATCGAGCGGGTCGTGGTGCGTCAGGCGCTGCGACAGGTGCAGCAGCGGCTGCAACTCGTTGCGCACGCGCAGGCGCAGCCAGAAGTGGCCGAGCAGGCCGATCGACAGCGCCGACAGCACCGCGCTCACCACCACCTCGGTGCGCGCCTCGCGGCGCTCGCGCAAGGTGTGCGCTACGTACAGCGTGCGGCCTTCGCGCGCGGTGGCGGCGCCGAAGACGCGCCAGCCCGGCACGCTGCTGAAGCCCGCCGTGCCGCCGTTGGGCAGCAGCGGAGCCTCCGGCGCGTTCGCCGAGCGGCGCAGCACCGTGCCGCCCGACGCCACCAGCTGCCACGCGAACTCGCCTTCGCCAGCCGCGGCGGTGACGCCGTTGGCGGCGTCGTCCATCACATCGAACGCGTTGGCGAGCAGGTTCGCGGTGGATTGGAGCGACTCGTCGAGCAGTTCATCGAC
>CADEEN010000461.1 GCA_902826345.1 uncultured Burkholderiales bacterium
ACCCTGAATCTCAAGAGCTTCGAGGGTGGCTTTGCCGCAAACGCCGCAGCTCGAAGTGGTGTAGAAGTTGCGGTCGAGGCGGGACATATCGAATTGCAGGCCCGGAGTCAGCGTCACGGTGACGATGTTCTGGCGCTGGTCTTCGTCGATATCAGCATCGAGGCAGTACGCCACGTCGGCGACATCATTCCGGCCGTCGATGATGCCTTCACTGAAAAGAAAGCCGGCAGCAAGCTCGAAGTCATCGCCCGGCGTCCGCATCGTCACCGCGATGCTCTTCTGGTTGAGGCCGGCATCGGACTGCCACTGCAGCCGCACTTCCAGCGGTTCTTCAGCGGCGACGACGTCCGGGCGTTCAACTACTTCGCCGGCACGAAGACGCAGGACGTTACGAGGAATCTGGTTCGGTTGTCGATTGACCATGATAGACGCGTCCATTCTAGGACGTTCGCGTTTCTTTGTTCGTGGGTGCGGCGGCGTTCTACGGTGCGGCGGCCAGCGCAGGCTTCAGGTCAGCACGGCCGCTGAGGGGCTCAAGCCGGGAGCCGGAGTCATGCATTAGCTCCGGAAACCGCTCCTCCTGCCCGGGCATAGACAGGTGGACGCCGTGGACGCCGGGAATCTCGCGTAGCTGCTGGATTGCCTCGACGGTGATCCGCAGGCCCTCCGCCTCGACATCCTCGGCGGTTGCGCCGCGAATTCGCCGTGCAACGTCGTCCGGGACCCAGATGCCCGATAGCTGCTTCTGCATGTACTCGAGGCCTCGAACAGAACGAATCGGACAGAGCGTCGGTAGGATGTAGCAGCGCTTGTCGAAACCGAGGTCGCGCACCTGCTGCATCCACTTCGCGAACATCGGCACGTCGTAGACAAGTTGTGTCTGCACGAACTCCGCTCCCGCCGCGATTTTCTTGCCGAGACGCTCGGCCCTGTACGCCTGGGGCGCGGCGAAGGGGTTCTCGACGGCGCCAATGAGCCACCTGGGCGCAACGGAGAGCTTCGCACCGGAGAGTAGCCGCTGCTCCCGCCGCATCGTTTTCGCGGTCCAGACGAGTTGGATCGAATCCATATCGAAGACGCCCTTGGCCTCCGGGTGATCGCCGAAGCGCTGGTGGTCCCCGGTGAGTAGCAGGACGTTGGGTATCCCCACCCCGGCTGCACCCAGCAATTCAGCCTGCAAAGCAATGCGGTTACGGTCGCGGCACTGCAACTGCATGACAGGCTCGATGCCCTCTTGCTGCAGGATGACACAGCCGGCCCAGCCGGCCATGCGCGCATAGGCGCTCTGGTTGTCGGTGACGTTGGCGGCGTCGACCCAGTCGCGGATCGAGCGGGCAGCGCGGCGGAAGGCGCCGAGGGCGGCACCGCGCGGCGGCGCCAGCTCGATCGTGCAGGCGAATTCGCCCTTCGCGAGGCGTTCGTGCAGACGGCCGTAGTACTTCGGCGCTTCGGTGCTGACGGGCGGCTGCGAGCCGTTGTGGGAGTTGGTCATCGGCCTCTCGGGCACGCCTGGGTCACGCAGCGCGCCTATCAAGTCTCGGCGAGTGGCGGGAACCACGCATCGGGAAGGCCGCCGAACCTGTTTGCAGCCCATTGTAGTGCCGTCACAACCGGAGTCCTTGCTTCAGCCTGATACGCAGATGCTACGGGGCCGGAAGGTGCGGCTCATGTTCAGCATTCCTCCCGGTCTTGCCAACTGACATGCTGGAAGACGATGCGTCTCAGGACCTGGCTCCCCGTCTTCGCCATCGCCATCGGCGGCTTCTGGATCAACTGGGACCAGCTCGGCCAGTACTCGGCCACGGCGACGGCCGAGTGGGTTGATGCGCTGCCGGTCGTCTCGTCGGCGATGGCGCGCAACTTCATTGCCGTGAATGCCGTCAGCGACCGCCTGTTCTCGCTCTTTGTCTTCGTGCACATCGGCCTGCCGCTGATGCTGGTGTTCGGCCTCTGGTTCCACATCCAGCGCCTGACGCGCGCCGCGGTCTGGCCGCCGTGCGCGCTGGCCGTCGGCCTGGGTGTGATGCTCGCCGCGCTGGCGCTCGCCGCGCCGGTGGCGAGCCACGCGCCGGCCGCGCTCGACCGCGTGCCCGACGCGCTGCGGCTGGACTGGATCGTCTTGTTCGTGCACCCGCTCACCGACGCCACGTCGCCCGCCTTCGTGTGGGCGCTGGTCGCAGGCAGCGCACTGCTGCTGTTCGCACTGCCCTTCCTGCCATCGCGCCTGGATTCGCCCGCGCCGGCCGCCGTGGTGGACGCGGCCAACTGCAATGGCTGCCAGCGCTGCTTCGCCGATTGCCCCTATGCCGCGATCACGATGGTGCCGCACCCCAACCAGCGCATCGGCCGCACGCTGGCGCAGGTCGACGCCGACCTGTGCGTGAGCTGCGGCATCTGCGCCGGGGCTTGCCCATCGTCGACGCCGTTTCGCAGCGCGGCACAGCTCGTGACCGGCATCGACATGCCGCAGTCGCCGATCAATACGTTGCGCCAGCGCCTGCGTGAGTCGCTGAGAGCGCCGCCGTTCGCCCTGAGCCTGTCGAAGGGCCAGCGCGAGGCTTCGACAAGCTCAGCCCGAACGGGATCAGGGATCGTCGTCTTCGGCTGCGACCACGGCGCGGACGTGGCGCGCCTGCAATGCGGCGACGTCTGCACCTTCAGCCTGTTGTGCACCGGGCAGTTGCCACCCTCCTTCGTCGAGTACGCATTGCGCGACGGCGCGGCCGGCGTCGTCGTGGCGGCCTGCCGCGACGGCGGCTGCGAGTTCCGCTTCGGCGAGCGCTGGACGGCCGAGCGGCTGCGCGGCGAGCGCGAGCCGCATCTGCGCGCCTCGGTCGACGCCGAGCGCGTCGAGCTGGTGTTCGCCGGGCGCGGCGACGTCGCACTGATCGCACAGGCGGTCGATCGCTTGCGCTCCCTCATGCCCCCACTCGGCGCAGTCGTATCTGATCCTCACCATGCTTGAAATGAAGCCCCCGACCTCGCTTGCGCTCGGCACCTCCCGAGGGGGCCGTCCGGCGACGGACCGGCAGAGCCGGATCCGTGGCGGGAAGCTGGGTTGCGCGTGCTTCATCGGTCGCGGTGGTGCGGCGCGCCATGTCGAACTGAAATGAAACCCCGCAGCACCCCACCGAAGCTGGGCCCCGCCGCCTGGGCCGGCCAGGTGCTGCTCTACGCCCTGTTCGCGCTGGCCATCGGCGTGTTCTCGCGCTGGCCGCCCTACCACCCGATCGAGCCGGGCCAAGCGCTGATCAAGCTCAGCTTCACGCGCGTCGGCAAGCCCGTCGGTGATTGCCGCAAGCCCTCGGCCGAGGAACAGGCCAAGCTGCCGCCGAACATGCGCGCGCCTGAGATCT
>CADEEN010000462.1 GCA_902826345.1 uncultured Burkholderiales bacterium
GCGACGACGCCGGCCCCAATCCGGAAAAGGCCAAGCAACTGGCGCAGGAGCTGAACCTGTCGACGCTGCAGCATGAAGTGGCCGAGCGCGTGGCCAGCAAGATGCACGTTTCGAAAAGCCTGATCAGCCGCCTGCGGGCAGGCAAGGCCGGCACGATCGAACGCCTGCGCGCCGACCGCGCCAGCATTGCGGTCTACACGGCCGAAGAAGTGCTCGAGACCGCCTCGCGCGGCAACGTCGTGCTGCGCGGCTGGGGCGCGACGGCTTTGCTGCGCTCGGTGCCGCATGTGCCGTGCATCCGCATCATGCGGCCGTTCGAAAAGCGCGTGCAGTGCCTGATGGCCGAGCTCGACACCGATGACCGCGATCTTGCCGAGAAGGAAATCCGGCGCAGCGACGAATCGAACGCTTCGCGCATGAACGAGCAGTTCGGCGTGACCTGGGGCGACCCGGTGCTGTTCGACATGGTGCTCAACACCGAGCGTCTGTCGGTGGATAGCTGCGTGCAGCAGATCAAGGCGCTGCTGTTGCGGCCGGAGTTTGCGGAGACGCCGGCGTCGCTGGCGCTGCTGCAGGGCATGGCTTTGTCTGCTCGCGTTCGCGCGGCGCTGCGCGGCAGTGAAGCGACCGAGGGTGTGGACGTGACGATCGAGGCGGCGGGGGGGGCGGTGAAGTTGTCGGGCATCGTCGTCAGCGACGACGAGCGTGCGGCTACTGAGCAGGTCGTCTCAACTGTTTCGGGCGTGACGAGTGTGGACAACCAGTTGCGCGTGATGAAGATGCCGCGGCTGTTTCCGTCGGCGAAGAACTGAACTTCTGCACCGAACTTACCTGGCAGAGATGGGGTGCGCGTGCCGCTGCGGCAGGGCACGCGCGTGGTCCGCCGCGTACTGCGCCAGCCGGCGCGGCAATTCGCCCGTGAGTACTTTGACGCCATCGCTCACCGCCGCGGTGTGGCCTTGCCGCACCGCCGAGAACAGCCCAGCCAGCATGCGCGCGTTCGCCACTGGCCAGCCTTGGCGCTGCATCGCCGCAACGAATGCCTCGTCGCTGATCGGCGTGTAGGCGATCTTGCAACCCGAGGCGTGTGACAGCAGGGCAGCCGCGTCCCAGTAGCTCAAGGCTTGCGGGCCGGTCAACGTGAAGGCCTGATTGTCGAAGCGGTCGGTGGTCAACGCGGCCGCAGCGCTGGCTGCGATGTCGCGCGCGTCGATGAAACTCGACGCGCCGTCAGCGGCAGGCAGCGCGATTTCACCTTGCGCCACTGCCGGCGCCCACACGCCGTGGAAGTTGTCCGCGAACCAGTTCGGGCGCAGGATCACCCAGGACGAAAGCGCGGACTGCAGCGCAATCTCCACCTTGCGATAAGGATCTTGCGGGTCATGCTCCACGCCCATGACGGACTGCATCACCACCTTCACGCCGCGTTCGGCGGCGAACGCCACGACCGGCAGCAGGAAGGCCTCGACTTGAAGGCTGTCCGCGGGCATCAGCAAGTAGAGGCGGTCGACACCTTCGAACGCTGGTGCGTAGGTGGACGCTTTGGCGTAGTCGAAGGGCGCGGCTTCGGCGCCATCGAATCTTCGGCCGGTGCGAGACGCCGCCTTCACGTTGTGGCCCTGCGCCACCAGCGCCTCGACCAGCAAGCTGCCCACGGTGCCCGAAGCGCCCGTGACGAGAATCTTGTTCATGAGGGGAACCCCTTTTCGATCTGAATGCAGAGTCAACGAGTCGCAACGGTACGCAGCGCACGGCCGTCGTGGAAGTCTGCGCAGCGCTCAATCTCCGTTAAGCTGAGGTTCACGATGGACGACCTGAAGCACTTCGCGCTGTTTGCCGAGGTGGTGCGCTCGGGCTCGCTCAGCGCGGCAGCGCGGCACCTCGGGATCAGCACTTCGGCGGTGAGCCAGCAACTGCGCGCGCTCGAGCAGCGCCACGGCGTCACGCTGCTGCACCGCTCGACGCGCAAGCTCACGCTGACGGAGTCGGGACGCAACCTCGCGGAGCAGTGCGAGGCGCTGGTGGCGCTGGCGACGAGGGCGCGTCAGCAGCTGACGTTGGCCCGTGATGCGCCACACGGTGAGTTGCGCATGTCGGCGCCGGTCGGCTTTGCGCGCTGCGTGGCGCCGGCCTTGACGCCACTGCTTGCCGACCATGTCGCCCTGACGCTGCACCTGGAGATCGACGATCGCATGATCGACCTGATCGATGCGCGCATCGATCTCGCCATCCGTGCGGGTGACCTGGCCGATTCCAGCTGGAGCGCCCAGCGGCTGTGCAGCCTCGACTTCCTGTTGTGCGCTTCGCCGGCCTATCTGGCCCGGGCAGGCACACCGCGCTCGCCGCTGGATCTGCCTGGGCACCAATGGCTGACACCGCCACGCGGTGGCCGGGCACTGCCATTGCAGATGACGGATCCGCAGGACGCGCGTGAGGCCATCGAGATCGCGCCGCGCATCACGAGCAACAGCCAGATTTCGCTTCAGCAGATGTGCGTGTCAGGCCTGGGCCTGGCTTTTGTCGTCAGCACCGAGGCGCAGGAGGATTTGCAGACGGGACGGCTGGTGCGCGTGTTGCCCGACTGGCGCGTGCCGGCCTTGCCCTTGTGGGCTGTGACGCCGCAGCGCGACGCGAAGCCGGCCAAGGTGCGCCATGCCATTTCGGCGCTGAAGGAGTACCTGCGGCAGTTTCCCGGCGCATCGGTTTGACGCGTCATCAGCTCGTGCTCGCCGTCAGATCTTCCCGCGCTGCTTCAACCGCGACAGCGTCTCCGCCGACAGATTGAGGTAAGCCGCGAGTTCCTTCTTCGGAATGCGCTCCGCCAGCTCGGCATGCTTGCGCATGAAGCGGTGCACGCGCCCCGGCGCGTCGAGCAGGTGCAGCGTGATCGTGTGCGCCATGATCTCGCTCATCAGCCGCATCACGTGGTACTCGAACTCGGCCTTGAACTTCGGGTGCCGGTCGATGAAGGCCACCCAGCGCGGCATCGGCAGCTTGGCCACCCGCGCCTTGGTGACGCTGACGATGGCATACGGCGTCGGCGTGTTCAGCCGCCACGCCGCGTAACTCGTCTCGATGTCGCGCTCGTCGGCGAAGCGCAGGATCATTTCGTGCGCGTCGGCGTCGGAGACGACACGCTTCAGCAGCCCGTCGAGCACGAAGTACTGCTCCATCTCGTGCACGCCCTGGTGCAGCAGGTACTCCCCCTTGGGGCAATCGACGATTTCGAGGCTGTCTTCGAGCTCGCGCCGCTCCTCGTCGGTCATGGTTTGCAGCACCACGTTCTGTCTGA